>JAPUFN010000409.1 GCA_027293665.1 Gammaproteobacteria bacterium
CGGCGATGAGCTTGCCAAAGGCATTCACATGTCGCGCCTGTATCTCATCTTGGACGAGCACTCCGAGACTCGGCCGCTCACCGCAGCCGGGCTGAAGCTGCTGCTGCGCAGCGTGCTTGAGTCGCACAGGGATTTGAGCACGAGAGCGTACATACAGTTCGATTTCGACTACTACCTGCGGCGACCGGCGCTGGTGAGTGACAACTCCGGGTGGAATTCCTACCCGGTATCGGTCAAGGGCACGCTGATCGACGGCAAGATCACTCTGGAGCTGAAGATCGCGGTGCAATATTCCTCCACCTGCCCGTGTTCGGCAGCGCTGGCGAGACAGCTCATTCAGCAGCAGTTTGCCGACGACTTCGGCAGTTCAGGTCAGGTTTCCATCAACGACGTCGTTGCCTGGCTTGGCACCGAGCAGGGAATCGTTGCGACTCCGCACAGTCAGCGTAGTGATGCGAGGATACTGGTGCAGTTGCGCGACGGGCTGGCTGAATTCCCCATTACCGAAATTATCGACGAAGTCGAAAGCACCCTCAAGACGCCGGTTCAGACGGCGGTGAAGCGCGAAGACGAGCAGGAGTTCGCCCGCCTCAACGGGCAGAACCTGATGTTCATCGAAGACGCGGGACGCAAGCTCAAAGATGTGCTGACGAAAGACGATCGCCTGACGGATTTCTGGGTGCGTGTGGAGCATCATGAAAGCCTGCACGCGCATGATGCCGTTGGCGTGTTCACCAAGGGTGTAGCGAACGGTTATCTGCCGATCCCTTAGAATTCGGCCGCATGATTCGGCGCCAACGGCAAACAAGAGAAACGAGTTCTATGCATGATGTTGTCATCAGCGGTGCGGGCCTCTGGAAACCGGATCACACGATAACTAACGAAGAGTTGGTCGCGAGCTACAACGCTTACGCCGAGCGCTACAACGCAGACAACGCAGACGCCATTAGCGACGGCACGCTGACCGAAAAACCGCTCTCGAGCACCGAATTTATCGAAAAAGCATCGGGCATCAAACGCCGGTACATATACGTCAAAGATGGTGTGCTGGACATCGACCGTATGCGGCCGAAAATCCCCCGCCGCTCAGAAGATGAACTTTCCCACCAGGCTGAAATCGCGCTCAATGCTGCGCGGGTTGCGCTCGAAGCTGCGGGCAAGACGGGTGCTGACATCGACATGGTGATCGTTTCTTGTGCCTACACGGAACGCTCGTACCCCGCGATCGCCATCGAAGTTCAAAGCGAACTTGGTATTCAGGGCTCGGGTTTCGACATGCTGGTCGCCTGTTCGGCCGCGACGTTTGCGCTCCAGCGGGCGCATGATGCAATCGCCGCGGGCTCCGCCCGTGCCGTGCTGGTAATCAATCCCGAACTGACCTCACCGCAGGTCAATTACACCGATCGCGACAGTCACTTCATCTTCGGTGATGTCGGCACCGCCGTGGTATTGGAATCGGCAGGCACGTGCACGAGCGCCCACAGCTTTGAGATTATTGGCACCAAGGCGCAAACTGTTTTTTCGAACAACATCCGATCCAACTTCGGTTACGTGGCGCTTGCAGAAGATGCAGATCCGTTTGCCGACGACAATCTCTTTCATCAGAACGGCCGCAAAGTGTTCAAGGAAGTCTGTCCGATGGCGGCCGACCATCTGCAGGCACAGATTGATGCAACCGGTCTTGCTATAACCGATATCAAGCGCTGGTGGTTGCATCAGGCCAATCTGAATATGAATCAGTTGATTTCCCGGCGCCTGCTTGGCAGGGACCCCGCGCCCGATGAAGCGCCCATTGTGCTCGATGAATATGCGAACACCGCGTCAGCGGGTTCTATCATTGCATTTTGCCTCTTTCACGAAGACCTCAACGCGGGCGACTATGGCGTCATCTGTTCCTTCGGTGCCGGCTATTCGATCGGCTCGCTCGTCCTGCGCAAGCGCTAACGTCGCGGATTGCCAACGACCCACCGCGGGGTAACGGCAGGCCAAGAGGTACATGAATTCCCTATGAGCCCCATAAAGGATCGACCCTGGACGGAATACCACTCGTATCCGGCACAGGAAATGCGCGAGCGGGCGAGGAAATTCGCGGACGATCTGCACAGGCGGCGCACCATTCGCGACTTTGCGAGTACGCAAGTTGCACCGGAGGTGATTCGGGATTGCCTGCGGGCGGCGGCCTCGGCACCGAGCGGTGCCAATCGGCAGCCCTGGCACTTTGTCGTGGTAACGGACCCGGCAGTGAAGAAACGGCTGCGCGCCGCCGCGGAGATTGAAGAGCGGGAGTTTTACGCGAACCGCGCACCACAGGACTGGCTGGACGATCTCGCGCCACTCGGCACCGACGAGAACAAAAAATTCCTCGAAGAAGCGCCGTATCTCATCGTGGTATTTGCCCAACGATTTGCCGTATCGGCGGACGGCAGCAAGCACAAGAACTATTACGTTTCTGAGTCCGTTGGAATTGCGACGGGCATGTTGCTGGCGGCGCTGCACAACGCCGGGCTTGCCACGCTGACGCACACGCCTGCGCCGATGGGCTTTCTGCGCAAGGAACTCGAGCGGCCGCGCAATGAGCGACCTTTTCTGATCGTGGTGACCGGTTATCCAGCGAAAACCGTCAGAGTACCGGACATCGAACGCAAGCCGCTGACCACCATCGTCACCGAGAAATAGTGCCGGTTGTTAGCCTTTAGCCTTTTCGGGTTCTCGCCGAAGAATAGTACCGGGTGTTAGCCTTTAGCCTTTTCCCCCTCAGGGTATCGGAAAAGGCTAAAAGCTAACGAACGGCACTAAGTTATCCCGGGCTAATTCCGTCAGGTTGATGGGGCCTGAGGAGGTCTCCTCGGCGTCGCGGTCAGGAAGAACGCTGGTGGCGGAGCGTGTTCTTTCTTACTGTTGTCATCAGGTTGATGGTGCCGAGGAGAGGACTTGAACCTCCACGGGGTTGCCCCCACTAGCACCTGAAGCTAGCGTGTCTACCAATTTCACCACCTCGGCATGAAGCGGGCCGCGAAAGTTACTCAAGAGCCCCTGCTGTGTCAATCACGAGTCCGGTTCGATGACGACAAGAAACACAGATAGCATTAATGCTGCCAGCGTCCTCAATGTGATGGGTAAAGCCGCCCGACCGTTGCTGTGGCGCGATTTGCTCGCGGAATTCGACCTCAACAGTGCGCATGAGAAACGTAATCTACGCAACGTGCTACGCGGCCTCGTCCGGTCGCAGGCACTGTTGCAGGATCACAGTGGCGCTTACCAGTTGCCCGGGCAGGGATCGCTGCAGACGGGATTGCTCGAACGCCGCGGCAAGACTCTGACGTTTGCCGGCATTCCGCTGGAGTCAGATCGACGCTCTTCGCTGCGCGCGGGAGATGAAGTCGCGGCGCGCGTTGACGGTGACACCGTAGCGGTGCTGGAAGTCATCGCGCGTTCGCAGGCACCGTTGATCGGCGTCGTGCGTACTCGTGGCCGCGCCCGTTATGTCGAGTCGTTGAGCCGGGACTACAAAGGCAAGATCTCGCTCACCGACGAGGTCTCGAGTTTCGCCGATGGTGACACGGTGACGGTGCAGGTGATCGGCGAGGAACGGCGCGGACTCGTCGGTCGCATTGTGGACCGAATTGGTCGCGGCGGCGGGGTTGAGCAGGCGGTGGAAACGATGCTTGCCAACTATGAGATACCGATTGAATGGCCACAGGCGGTTGCGCACCAGGTCGAGCGGCTGCCCAAGCAGGTCCACGCAGGCCGCCACGCCGATCGGCGATCGCTCGTCGATCTGCCACTCGTGACGATCGATGGCGAGACCGCGCGCGATTTCGATGATGCGGTCTATGCGGAAAAGCGCAGAGGCGGTTGGCGTCTGGTGGTCGCGATCGCCGACGTGGCCCAATATGTTAAGAGTGGCAGCGCGCTCGATCAGACAGCCTGGGAACGGGGAACATCCGTGTATCTGCCTGATCGGGTGATTCCGATGCTGCCCGAGGCATTGTCCAACCATTTGTGTTCGCTGCAACCCGCGATCCCGAGATTGGCGATGGTCTGTGACATGAAGATCTCCGATAAAGGTCAGATCACGGGTTATGAATTCTACGAAGCGGTGATCCAGTCCTGGGAACGGCTGACCTACACGAGAGTGCAGGAGTTTCTGGATACGGATGCTCTGGACGTCGCAAGTCAGGTGCGACAATCGCTTTCGCAATTGCAGGCGCTGTATGGCGCATTCCGCGCCGCTCGCGGCGAGCGGGGGGCGCTCGATTTCGAAAGCCACGAAGCTCGCCTGGAGTTACGTGACGGCCGAGTCACCGCAATCCACCCGATCCAGCGCAACGAGGCGCACCAGCTTATCGAAGAAGCGATGATCGCCGCCAACGTGAGTGCGGCCAGATATCTGGAAGCCGCAGAAAGGCGCGCGCTCTATCGCATTCACGAACTTCCCCCCGCAGAGAAAGTCTCACAGATCCGCCAGGCATTCGCCTTCGCTGGCGTGAGATTTCCGCGCGGCGATTTCACCCCGGCCGTGATTCAGCAGGCGTTAGCCCAGCTCGCCGGACGCAAGGATCGCTGGCTTTTTGAGATGCTCGTGCTGCGCTCGCTCAGCCAGGCGCTTTACTCGCCGGAGAACAAAGGTCACTTCGGCCTGGCGCTGCCGCGCTATATGCACTTCACCTCCCCCATCCGCCGCTACGCCGACCTCGTCGTGCACCGCTCGATCAAGGCCGTGCTGCACGGCCGACAACCACCGGTGACGCTCGATCAACTGCTCGTCACGGGTGAACACATCTCCATGGCAGAGCGGCGGGCCGACGATGCTGTCTGGGGTGTGGAAGGCTGGCTGAAATGCGAGTACGTGGCTGACCGCATCGGCGAGGTGTTCGATGGCATTGTCATGGGCGTGACCGATTTCGGGCTCTTCGTGGAACTCACCGGCTACTACGTGCAGGGCCTGTTGCACGTCTCGGAACTCGGTTCGGATTATTTTCGCTACCACGAGGAATCCATGAGCCTGGTCGGCGAGCGATCCAACCATCGTTTCAGCCTTGGCGACGAACTGCAGGTCGTGCTGGTAGATGTGGTCCCCGAGCAGGGCAGGCTGGACTTGAGGCTTAATGCCAGCCGCGGACAGCAACCACACCCGAACAAGGCCAAAGGCAAATCTTCCGGCTTACGCCGTGGGCAAAAACCGCGCAGAGACACCCGGCGCTCGAGACGCAGAAGATGACAGACGTCTATGGCATACACGCAGTTGCCGCGGTATTGGAGGAGACCCCGCGTCGGGTACGCGCGGTTCACGTCCAGCGCGGCAGAAAAGATCCACGGGTTGAAGAGTTGCTGCAGAAAGCGAAAGCGGAGCGAATCCGAGTCGCATTTGTGGATAAACGCTGGCTTGACCGGATGACCCGCGGCGCTCATCAGGGAATCGCTGCGGATTGTCACGAACTGAGTCTGGCCGTTGAAAGAGATCTGGTCAGTGCCTGGGACGAGTTGCCAACACCGCGCCTGTTGCTGGTGCTCGACGGTATCTCGGACCCGCGCAACCTCGGCGCCTGCCTGCGCAGTGCAAAGGCCGCCGGTGTGCAGGCCGTCCTGCTGCCGAAGCGCCGCAGTGCGCCGCTGAATGCCGCGGCCTTGAAAACGGCGGCGGGGGCGGCGGAAGGCCTGTTTATCGTCGAAGTCAGTAATATCGCCCGGCGCCTGGACTGGTTGCAGCAGCAGGGGGTGTGGTTGATCGGTGCGGCCGGTGAAGGCACGCAATCCTGGACAGACGTCGACATGACGGGGGACATTGCGGTGGTGGTCGGTGGCGAGGAGAAAGGCTTGCGGCTGCTCACCCGCAAACACTGCGATCAGCTCATCCATATCCCCATGGCCGGTGGCGTGGAAAGCCTCAATGTGTCCGTTGCGACCGGCATCATCCTGTTCGAAGCCGTGCGCCAGCGGGGCCTTGCATCCGGCTGAGAGGCTCCCTACAATTCGCCTCCCCCGAGTTGCGGGCTACAAACAGACTACCCTTGCCTCACGCCATCCAGCTAAGGATTGAGCGGAGGTGGTAACGCCGAAAGGAGCAACCTCTATGCGACACTACGAAGTCGTCTTTCTCGTGCATCCCGATCAGAGCGATCAGGTGCCGGGCATGGTCGAACGCTATCAAACGCTTATCGAACGCGGCAAAGGCGTCGTTCACCGACTCGAAGATTGGGGCCGCCGGCAGCTCACCTTTCCGGTCGCAAAGATCCATAAAGCCCATTTCATCATGATGAACATCGAGGTGGATGGCCCCACACTCGTCGAACTTGAAAGTGCATTTCGTTTCAACGATGCGGTCATTCGCAATCTGGTCATCCGCCGCAAGAAGGCGGTGACCGGAAATTCCAAGATTTACGAAGAAGAACTGCGCGAGCAGGAAAAAGACAAAGAGCGGGAACAGCGTCGCGAGAAAGAGTATGCCGAACGCCGGTCGCGCGCTGCCGAAGCGGGTGATGAAGGAGCGGATAGTGGTGAGAAGGCAAGCCCGACGCCCGCCGCCGATGTCCCGGCCACAGTTGCAGCGACTGCTGCGGTTACAGAGACAGCTGCAACCGAAGTGGCTGCAGAGCCCGAGAAGTCTGCTGAAACCGAGGTGGCTGCAGAATCAGACATCGTCCCGGGGTCTGCTGCAGATACGGACACAGAGTCTGAAGAGGTGACGTCATGAGACGCGGATTCTCACGTAAGAAATTCAGTCGCTTGAATACAGATCAGATCGACTACAAAGATCTGGATCTGCTCAGGCAATACATCACCGAAACCGGCAAGATCGTGCCGAGCCGCATCACCGGCGCCAGCGCGAGGCACCAGCGATTACTCGCCCAGGAAATCAAGCGAGCTCGGTATCTGGCGCTGTTGCCATACACGGATCAGCATCAGTAAGCGGAGGAGCCATGAATGTAATTTTGCTGGAACGATTCGGTAATCTGGGTGACCTCGGCGAAGAGGTCGTGGTTAAAGCGGGTTTCGCACGCAACTTCCTCATCCCTCAGGGCAAGGCAGTACGGGCGACGCAGGAAAATCGCTCGGTCTTCGAAGAACGCCGGGCGGAGCTCGAAAAAGCGGCAACCGATCTGCTGACTATCGCGCAGGGCCGTGCCAGGGGCCTGCAGGAACTGATGATCACGATCGTTGTGAAAGCAGGTGAAGAAGGCAAGCTCTATGGTTCGGTTGGCACCCAAGACATCGCCGACGTGGTCAGCGAGCAACGCGAACCCGTCGCCAAGAGTGAAGTGCGGTTACCCGAAGGCGTGATCCGCGCACTCGGCGACTACGCCATCGACCTGCAACTGCACTCCGACGTAACCGTCCCCATCGAGGTTTCCGTCGTAGCGGAATAGTCTGTAAGCAGCCAATGCTAATTTCCGCTTGCAAAGGCAGGCGGAAAATCAGACGCTGTTCCTCCGCAAGTGATAACCGAAAACGATGTCTGAAGTCGCCTCCGGGGGAGGTTCAACAGGAGGTTCAACAGGGGGTTCTGGAGACGGCGAAGGCCCACCGGATCACGCCCCGGCCACGGGCGCAGGTCAAGACTCGGGTCCACTACCCGAAGGTCCACCCGCGGGCTTTGAACAGATCATCGTGCCGGAATACGAAGCCGCTGGCGCAGCGCCGAATTTGCGTCGGCGCAGCACCTCTCCGAAAGCGCCGCCAAATTCTCCCGAAGCGGAGCAATCCGTGCTGGGTGGCCTGATGCTCGACAACGATGCCTGGTTCAACGTCGCAGATCTCGTGAGCAGCACCGATTTCTACCGCGGCCAGAATCAGATCGTATTCGAGGCGATTACAGATCTCGCGTCAGATAATCAGCCCCTGGATGCTGTGACGCTATCCGAGCGGCTGCAGTCGAAAGGCCTGCTGGACAAGGCCGGTGGCCCCGGCTACCTCGCGGAACTTGCCGAATCGACACCGGGTGCCAGCAACATCGTTGCGTACGCGGAGATCGTTCGCGAGCACTCCACCATCCGCCAGTTGATCGGGGCGGCTAATCGAATTGCCGATTCCGCATTCGCCCGCGACGGCCGGCCGAGCGATGAGTTGCTGGACCTTGCCGAGCAGGAGGTATTCCGGATTGCCGAAGGGCGTCTCAAAGAAGGCGGTCCGCAAGGCGTGCGGCCGCTATTGGAAAAGGCTGTCGATCGCATAGAAGAACTCTACAAGTCGCGCAACCCGATCACGGGCCTCGCGACGGGTTTCGACGACCTCGATAAAAAAACTGCTGGCCTGCAACCCTCTGACCTCATCATCGTGGCCGGTCGGCCGTCCATGGGGAAGAGTTCCCTGGCATTGAACATAGCCGAACATGCAGTGATGGAGGGCGCGGGTACAACACTCGTA
>JAPUFN010000041.1 GCA_027293665.1 Gammaproteobacteria bacterium
TGGTTGCAACGTCGGCCGCTTCCTGCCCATAGATCGCTGCGGTAGCAACCCCGGAACTCGTATCGTGAATGGCCAATGCCGACCAGAGGCCGAACTCCAGCTGGGACAACTCGAACCAGTGGCCAATGAACGGAAAAACGAAGAGCGCGATCACGTTGAGAAGAAATATCAGGCCGAGTGTTACAGCAGTTTCATGCGGTTTGGCCCCAATAACCGGACTCAGCGAAGCGATTGTCGTGCCGCCACAGATCGCGGTGCCGGCGGCAATGAGCTGGCCAGGTACTTTGTCCACGCGAAGGAGCAAACCGTAGACCAGGCCGAGGCCCAGCGTGCCGATTACAAACAGCGCAACACCCCAGGTGTAGCTCGCACTCAAATACCAGACCGTTTCAAGATTCAACCGGAAACCCAACAGCACGATTGCCGTCTGCAGGCAGTACTTGCCATAGAGCGAACCTTTTGCCAACGGCGCACGATTGAACGTCAACGCGATGGCACCACCGACAAGCAGGGCGACAGCCGGATTACCAAACGCGACCAGTGGCGGCAGGACCAGCACTGAGAGAACGATTCCTGGATTCAGCTTGCTCGAAATTGCGCGACTTTCGGGATTCATCAACGAATCATCAAATTTATTAGTTTTCCTACACTTAGCAGCACACGGCCGAACTGACGCCTTGGCTATGCATGCCTCAACGTACTGTATTGCAATAATCCACTAATTGTTTACCAAAAATTAGTTCAATGCCGCCTATAATTGGAGCTATCTCCCAACCGAACAGCTATCAATGGAAGATCTTGACCGTCTCGACATCCGCATTCTCGAACTGCTGCAGGACAATGCAGCACTCGCCAATGCGGAAATTGCCGATCGTGTGGGGTTGTCGCCAAACGCCTGCTGGCGCAGAACACGCCGTCTCGAAGAGCGCGGAATCATTCGTTGCCGGGTGGCGTTACTGAGTCAGGAAAAACTCGACTTGAATGTCACCGTGTTCGTCGGAATAAAAACCAACGAGCACAACGACAAGTGGCTCAAGACATTTGCCGAAGGCGTGAAAGCCATTCCCGAGGTCGTCGAGTTCTACCGGATGAGCGGCGAGACGGATTACATGCTGAAAATCGTCGCGCGCGACATCGCCGACTACGACCGGGTCTATAAAAAACTGATCGCGGTTGCCCCACTCAGTGATGTCTCGTCATCGTTTGCCATGGAGCGAATCAAATCCTCGACCGCAATACCGCTGTACACCTGAGAATTCAGATCAGGCTGCCGCGCGCAGGGCATCACCCACGATGTTGAACATCTCGGCAACGTCTGCGTTGTCCATCACGAAAGCCGGGCCAAACTGCAAGGTATCTCCGCCGTAACGCACATAAAGACCGCGCTGCCAGCACCACATCGCAACCTCGTAAGGTCGACGTGCCGGTTCTCCGTCGTAGGCCGCCAGCGTCAAAGCGCCGGCAAAACCGATGTTGCGCACATCAAGCACATGCGGATGGTTGGCAAGGCCGTGAATGCAATCTTCAAAGTGCCCTGCTTTGGCTGCGACCTGTCCAGCAAGATCCTCTTTTTCAAATATTTCGAGCGCCGCAAGACCCGCTGCGCAGGCAATAGGATGGCCGGAATAGGTGTAGCCGTGAGGAAATTCCACCATGTAATCCGGTCCGCCGGTAGCCATGAACGTCTGATAGATTTCAGGCGAAACCACCACGGCACCCATGGGAATGACGCCGTTGGTGAGCTGCTTGGCGAAATTGGCGATGTCCGGCGTGACACCAAAGAACTCCGCACCAGTCGTTGCCCCACAACGGCCGAAGCCGGTTATCACCTCATCGAATATGAGCAGGATGTCGTGTTTGTCACACAGCTCACGCAGCCGCTGCAGATAACCCAGTGGCGGCGGGATCACCCCGCCGGAGCCGGCGAACGGCTCAACGATTACTGCAGCGATGTTCGAAGCATCATGTAGCGCGACCAACTCATCGAGCTCATCGGCGAGAGCCGCACCCTGTTCGGGCATCCCCCGCGTGAAACGATTTTCCGGCAACAGCGTGTGCGATAAATGATCGGTTTCAAGCGTCGCCCCAAACAACTTCCGGTTCGCTCCGATGCCGCCAACGGAGATGCCACCGAAGTTGACCCCGTGGTAACCCTTCGCCCTGCCGATCAGTCGCGTCTTGCCCGGTTGGCCTTTTTGCCGCCAGTAGCCCCTGGCAATTTTCAACGACGTTTCGGTTGACTCGGATCCGGAGTTCGTAAAGAAAACGTGCTCGAGCCCCGGCGGGGTCAGATCTCGGAGTTTTTGCGCCAACTGAAAGGCCTTGGGATGCCCGAACTGGAAAGCCGGTGCGTAATCCAGTTCCTGCGCTTGTGCAGCAATCGCTTGAGCCAGTTCGCTGCGGTTGTGTCCGGCGCCACAACACCACAGACCCGAAAGGCCATCGAGTATTTTGCGGCCGTCTGCCGATTGATAGTACCAGCCATCAGCACCTACGATGATGCGCGGTTCTGCCTTGAACTGTCGGTTGCCGGTGAACGGCATCCAGTAACTGTCGAGATCGACTCCTGTGATAGGAGTGGTGGTCGTTGCCATCAACTGTTTCCTTCTATCTGCCTTTTTTGCCCGTCTGCCTGCCAGTTCACCCGCGCCTCAAGGTACGGGTGAATCCTGATCCTGGAGATATTCCTGAATAGAGCCAATGTTACGTTCTTTTGCCTCAAAGAGGCTCTCCAGGTGCTCTCTCGAATTGACAATGCCCATGGCCGCGATCAGACCGATTTCGTCAATCAGCACCGCATAAGGCAACTTGCTGATGCCATACGCGCGACCCAGATCTTCTGAAATCAGATACTCGAAATCCGTCAGCCGTTCCTGCCTCACAAACAGCTCGTGCTCATCGATTGTTCCACCGTCACTTGCCAGTGAAATATCCAGCCACGGCTCAGCCTTACCAATTGACCGCAGGACCGGTACCAGGGACTTACATATTGGACAATCCGGTGCAAGGAAAAAGAGCAGATGACTACGGCCCCGTTCTCCGCCGATGCTCACCATGGTGCCGTCGAGCGCGGGAGCCGTGATGACCGGCGCCGGATCACCCACGGCGAGCAGCTGATTCACCATGAGCGCGCCCGCAGGGGCAACGCGGTCGTACAACACGCCAAGCTGCCGACTGAGCGCAAAAACGAGCAATCCGAGGCCCAGCATGACAATCCACAGTGCGACGTTGGAGATGGCCAGCAAATTATCCATCGCTGACTTCACGGACAAACTGATTTGCGAGTAGTTGCTCAATGGTCAGATAAAACAGCAGCGCCACCACAACGAGCACGGCAACCAGCACCCAGCCGGCTATGGTGCCTCCCGTGCTTGCCGGATCCTGTGGAAACGCGATCAGCAACAATGCACCATTGCGCAACAGCAACCAGCCGCTGATTGGAGTGGGCTGGTCACCACAGCCGCAATCGATGGCCGTGACGCCACGCAGCAGATTGATCGTAATCGCGAGCGTGTAGAGACATAACAAGCCAAACGCAATCCACAGACCCGGACCGATCGGCAGGAACAACGCAACTATGGCGGCCAGTTCCAGCGCAACCACCGCAGGTGCTGCGAGTGGCAGGAGTGAATCCGGGAAGAGTCGGTACGCTCCCAGCGACGCCTTGAACCGGGGGAAGTCACGCAGCTTGTGGCGCACGCTGAGGGCGAAAACTGCCGCGAGCGTCCCGATAGCCGTTGTGTAAAGTACCCAATAAAGCATTCAGCTGACTTGACGGATGATTTACGAATCCAACATTGTAGTGGGAACTCACAACGGGGCGAAAGATGGGAAATTTCGAGCACATCGAATACGAAACTGACAACGGGCGAGCGCGAATCACACTGAACCGGCCGGAAAAACTCAATGCGATCACACTTGCGCTGCAGGCAGAACTGGCGGAGGCGTTATGGGAGGCAGACAACAACAGGGAAGTGCACTGCGTGATCATCCGCGGCGCCGGTCGCGCGTTCTGTGCCGGCTACGATCTGACTGGTGCCGACGGAAACGTACCGGTATCCAGAATTCAGGATGACGCCAACAGTTATCGAGGTGCTCGCAGCATCGACGATGATGCCTGGCAACTGGAACGCGCTCAGCGCTTTCGCATGGCCCTGTTCGATATGCACAAACCTTCAATAGCGCAGGTCCACGGCTACTGCCTTGCCGGTGGCACGGACATTGCCATGCTATGCGACATGGTGATCGCCGCTGACGATGCAACATTTGGCTTTCCCCCCGCCAGGGATCTGGGTGCCCTGCCGAATAATCTGTGGCTCTACAACGTCGGTCCGCAATGGGCCAAGCGGTTGACCCTGACCGGCGACACCATCACAGGGAGTGAGGCCCAGCAGATCGGGCTCGTACTGAAATCGGTACCACCGGAGCACCTCGCTGCGGAAGTCGAGCAACTGGCGGACCGCATGGCGCTCATCGATCCGGATCTGTTGTCCGCCAACAAGCGGATCATCAACCTGGGAATGGAACTCATGGGGGCACGGACCCTGCAGCGGCTTGCTGCGGAGAACGACGTGCGTGGTCACAATACCCGTGCGGCGAGAGACTACGGCATCTCGGTTCGTGAACGCGGGCTCAAGGCCACGTTGCGGGCAAGAGATGCCAAATTCGGCGACGGTCGTGCGCGCGTCAACGGCCCGGAGTTACGCGACGCGGAAGGCAGGCTCCTCGACTGAGCTTCAGTCCGATTTCTGCCCGGGTAACAGTTCGCTCAATCGCTGTTCGACGCGATTGCGGATAATATCGAATGCCTCAGATTGCGATTTTGCGGCGATCTCTGCGAGTTCGCGCATGTTTGCAAGTGCCTCGTCGAAAGCTTCGCGAGCCAACTCTGACTGGCGTTGCATGGCTTCACTCGGCGTTGCTGGTGTTCCCTGCTCCATCGTCTGCCGCCAGCGCTCGACGGTGGACTCGAGAATTCCGCGCTGCTGCTCAGCAACCGCCTGCCAGCCCTGCACAAGCGTTTCATTGGCTTGCCGCACCGCCTCGATGTTCTGCCGCTCCGCATCGATCAGGCTCTCCATATCGATGCCCGGAATCTGCATCTGCCTGAACAACGACTCGATATCAAGACTTGGCAGTCCGAATGGTGAACTGGTGGTCTCATCGGTTGAATTTTTCTGCGTCATCTTGCTCTCCCTCTCGCGCTCTTCTCAGTGACACAATAGCATTCTGTCCACACGCACGTACAATACTGAGCGCGCGGCTTTGCGCGCGTCAGAGTGCGGCATCTCAAACAGCGAAGAATCACAACGGTCGTCACGGACGCCACTGTAAAATTATGGATCCACTGTCTCAGGCAGCACTTGGTGCGGTCGTCGCGCAGAGTATTACCAGCGCGACCCTTGCCGATCGCAGGATTGGCTATCGGGCTGCCGTTTACGGTGCCATCGTGGGTGCAATGCCCGATATCGATGTACTTTTCTCAATATACGGCGATTTTGTCGATCAACTGCTGACTCACCGGGGAATTACCCACTCGCTATTCTTCGCGCCGGTCGTCGGCCCTGTGCTCGGCTGGCTGGTCTGGCGCAGGGAACGCCGCAAAGATCCGAGCATTGCCAGCCGGGAGTTACGCTATTGGATCATCGCCCTCACGCTCGCGATCTTTTCCCACCCGTTGCTCGATCTAATGACAACCTACGGAACGCAGCTGCTTTTGCCGTTCAGCGATACAAGGTTTGCGATCAACGCAATGCCGATTATCGATCCGTTGTATACCGCACTGCTGATCGGCGGCTTGCTACTCGCTCGATTGTGGCCTGACAAAGCGCTCATGCACACGATCGCGCTCAGTACGCTCTTCGTGTCATCGAGCTACCTCGGCTATGGCTGGTGGCTGAACCGGCAGGCGGAGGACTACGCCAACGCACAGCTGCAGGCTGCTGGTATTGAAAACGCCCGTGTGAGTGCTTTTCCAACGATCCTGCAGGTGCACTACCGGCGCGTGGTTGCACGTCTGCCCGGACGCGACATGGTTGGCTTCATCTCAATGTGGCAGCCGTGCGACATCGCCTGGCAAACAGCACCCACGGCCGATGCGGCACTGCTGGTTGACTATCTGCAAAGTCGCGAAGGTAGAGTCTTCGACTGGTTCACCATGGGCTGGGCGCATTACGACCTGAAATCGGCGGGCTCCGGGTGGCGGCTACTCGCAACCGATCTGCGTTACGGGTTCGACACCGATCCGCTAAAGAGCGTGTTCTCCGTGAATGCACAGATCGGGGTGAACGGCCTGCTGGCCGGGCCGGTTTCCCCCGGGCGCAACGTACCATTTACTGAACGCGACACGCTGACTGCGCTTCTGGATGCGACCTATTCACCCGTATGCAACCCGGCGCAAGATGCACCTTGAAGATCCGTACAGCCTGGTTGCGAGCGCGCCAGATAGTCTGATGCGATCTTTCAGCGTATCAAGCAGAATGCAGTTGCGGATCAAACG
>JAPUFN010000410.1 GCA_027293665.1 Gammaproteobacteria bacterium
GAATTGGGAAGTAGGCCGTCACGAAGGAGCGGCACAACAGCAATGGCCGCCCAAACCATTATCGCAATCTGAGCCACCACCAAGGACACGGCCGATACCAACCAGGTCGTCATGGTGCTTATCCCATGATTCAAAAGCACGATGGGCAACAACGAACCGCCAAGCGCCACAACGCTGTAGAGAAGTAGCGCCAAGATGCGAAACGAACGGATGGCCGGCGGCAGCTGTGAACGTCCCAGAGCACTGACGACGCCGGTAAAGCCGACGAGACCTATCGAGATCTCCGCAAAAAGCTCAAGCGCCCCGGTATCAGGCACGTTGCACTACAGCCCTTGAAGAGAAACAAGATGACTCATGATTGCGATTAAACACGAATAGATGTCGGACTCACACCAATGATCGGACGTACGCTATGGTAGCGTTACGAACGAAGGGGGTCTTTTTATGAGCCATGTCGTGATCGTCGGTGCGGGTCCGGCAGGCGCGAGTCTTGGATATCTACTCTCCCGCCGCGGAATCGAAGTCACCCTGCTCGAACGCCGGCGCGATTTCGCCCGTGAGTTCCGCGGCGAGGTGCTGCTGCCGGGCGGTATCACGGCGCTGGAGCAGATGGGCCTCAAAACGCAGTTGGCAGCGCTACCGAGTTACGCGCCGCAAACGCTAGAAATCTTTCTGAACGGAATACCGCTTCTCAGCGAATCACTCAACACCGATTCCGGGGAAGAAGCGCTGTTCAAAGCTGTATCACAACCAGCGTTGCTCGAGATGCTGGTCGCCGAGTCAACAAACAGCTCGTCGTTCAACCTGATCCGAGGCGCATCGGTCAAGGAGCTGCTCCGCCATGACGGACGCGTCGCCGGAGTGCGCATACGGGTCGATGATGCCGAGCAGGAACTGCAAGCCAATCTCGTCGTCGGCGCCGATGGACGCAATTCCGTCGTCCGCAAACAAGCTGGACTGCTGGCCGGTAATGCCACGCTGCCCATGGATATCGTCTGGTGCAAGCTGCCGTGTCCAGAAAACTGGCGCGGAGTGCGCGCCTACGCCGGGCGCGGTCACCTGCTGATCGCCTATCACACGTGGGATGACACCCTGCAACTCGGCTGGGTCATTCTGAAGGGAACATTTGGCGACTTGCGCAACCGCGGCATCGAGCAATGGGTGGAAGAGATGGCGAACCACGTCTCAGCGGATTTCGCCGAGCATCTGCGCACGCACCGCGATGCGGTACAAAAACCTTTCCTGCTCAACGTGGTTGCCGATTGCGTTGATCGTTGGAGCACGCCCGGCGCCCTGGTGATCGGTGATGCTGCGCACACGATGTCACCGGTCGGCGGCCAGGGAATCAACATCGCACTGCGTGATGCGATCGTCGCGGCCAATCACCTCGTGCCCGCATTGGCTGTACCCGAACCAGACGGCAACACGCTGACAGCAGCACTTGCCGCCATAGAAGCCGAACGCATGCCCGAAATCCAGGAAATTCAAACTTTGCAGGCACAGCCGCCCAAACTACTCCTGAGCAATGCCTGGTGGGGTGAACCGGTTCGCCGCATCGCCGCGATGTTACTGAGCAGACCCGCCATCCGCCAGCGGGCGGCCGGCAGGGTCTCGGCCTTTTTATATGGCGTCACAGAGGTGCAGTTGGAGGTATGAAGTCACTTTCAGCGAATCGAAGCTTAATCGCCAGAGTCGCCATGGAAGTCGGCATGTAGGCATTCAATGCAGTCGCTGCATCTTCCCAACGATCCTCATAAAAACCGGCGATCACAAAACCTGCCCCAATTTGCCCCGCAATTTGCGCATCCAGGCTATGACTGAATTCGAACGCAAGGCCTTGCTGCCGCCTGGCTGCGAGTTCTTCTTCAGTGAGGTCGAGAACATCTGAATAGGGCAGCTTGTTTATCGCAACGAGCGGCCCTCCAGCATCGATGGCAGCATGGTCGAAGAGATAGAAGTCCGGATTCATGAAACCCGACAACAGGCGACCAGATTCCGCCAGAACCCTGCTGCATTCGCGCCAGACCTCGAGAACGTCCGGCACAAACACGTTTGAGACCGGATTGAATATCAGGTCAAATTCAGCGGCTTCAAAGCATGACAGATCCGCCATATCACCTTGAACCAGCTTGATATCCAGGCTTTCACGATCTGCGACGAATCCATCTCTGGCAAGCTGCTCATCAGAGTTGTCGAAGCTGGTGACATGCGCGCCAGCCGCCGCAAGAACCGGCGCTTGTTGTCCACCACCGGATGCCAGGCACAAAACACGTTTGCCACGAATGTCACCGAGCCAACTCACCGGCGTGGCGGTCGTTGGTGTCAGAATGACGCTCCAATCGCCGCTTCTCGCATTTGCAATGACTTTCCTACTGACAGGCTGGCACCAACGACTTTCACCGCTTGCCGATTCTCTATTCCATGCCGCTCTGTTGTGACTTACCACATCATTCATGATTCAACTTTCCATCCAGGCGCATTGTGCGAGGCCTCTGCCGGCAGAGTCGGCGCAGAGGATCCGTCTTCGGCAACGAATCCGCCAGCGGTGGTTTGACTCATCCAAGGTTTTCCAATTGCGCACTATCTGCGCGTGCCGCAGACTGACCCTTCTTGTCAGCTGGAGAACGGCGAATGGCCGATTTTTACACGCCTGCGCAACGGCAACTGCAGGATGAATTCGACACGCGCGGGCTGGCCGATCGTCTGGTCGAAGCCATTATCACCGACGAACTCACCGCGCAGCAGACGGCGTTCATCCACAGCCGAAACATGTTCTTTCTCTCCACGATCGATGAGCGGGGCTTCCCTTCGGCTTCCTATAAGGGCGGCGCACCGGGCTTCGTGCGTGTGCCTGACACCCGCTCGCTGGTGTTCCCCAGCTACGATGGCACCGGCATGTTCATGTCGCTGGGCAATATCGAGGCGAAGACTAAAGTGGGGTTGTTGTTCATAGACTTCGAAACGCCCCAGCGCATGCGCGTACGCGGCGAAGCCCGCCTGCTGCGCGAGGGTCCGATGCTGGCGGGCTACCCTGGAGCGAAAGTAGCAGTCGAGGTGTCCATCGAGCGAATCTGGCAGAACTGTCCGCGCTACGTGCACAAAATGCAGCCCGTCGAGCAGTCACCGTATGTGCCAGCCGCAGACGGCTCTGTGCAGCTTGCGCTGTGGAAGCGCATCGACATGGTGCAGGACGTATTGAGCGAAACCGACCGTGCCGAGGCACGATCCATCGGTCTGATCGATATTGCAGAGTACGAAGCACGGGTCGCACGCGGGGAACTCGTTTAGCTCCCGCGGTTCGATAAGCGCCTGCGGCTGGTTTAGGCCTGCGGCTTGTTTAGGACAGCGGCAAGTTCCGCTACGCGGCAAGCCCGGCCCGGCGACCTTCCTCCCAGGTTTCAAGCAACGTATCGATGGTGACTTCTTCGATCACATTCAGGTCGTCATCGAGAAATTCGAACAGACGACCGTCGTCTGCCTGACACTGGTAGTAGACCAGCGCGCCTTCAGCGCCACCACGCTCCATATGTGGCAACGTTTCTGGTCCGGTGCCGCGGTGGTAGGCACCGGCGTTTCGTGTGCGGTGCTCAACGCCGCCGTCCGGCTTCAGATCGAATAAGTGCTGCTCTCCCTCCAGGACGAGAATCGTCGTGTTTGCCAGATGACGGTGGCGCTGACAGTGCCCCCCATCAGCCGCAAAACGCAGCACGAAATCGATTTCACCTTTCTCCCGGTCCCACCCCAACACTTTGAATTCATAGTGCATGTCATAGGAAAGATCCGGATCCTCCGGCACGTTGAGCCATTCGGATTTATCGTTATCGTTGAACTGCGTCATCGGAAAATCCCCCATTGGTCAGTATTACCTGTTGTGTTGCCTATTGTAGGACGCAGCCGCAGCGGCTGCCTACCCGTGATCTTACGCGGGGTGCGGCCTGCGTAAACCATCCCCCATGTGTTACTTTCTCTGCAATGGATATGCTGGAGCCATTGGGCACCCCCAGCGGCCAACCCGGCGCGGTGGCTGCCCGCAGGGTGGAGGAGGCCTCGCTCAACGCGTGGCCGGCGATTCAACAGATGCTCTTCGACGGCTGGCTGCTGCGATTTGCCGGTGGTTTCACCCGGCGTGCGAACTCAATCGTGCCTTTGTATCCCAGCATGCAGCCGATCCCGGAAAAAGTCCGCTACTGTGAAAACCTCTTCGCCCGTGAGCAACTCCAGACCATATTTCGCCTGACCTCGATTGACGAGATGCACGACCTCGACGACTACCTCGCTGCGCGCGGCTATCGTTACGCAGATCGTTCAGAAGTCCTCACCACCCGGCTCAACGGCGGCACGCTGGACCCACGACTGCGTCTCCTGCAACGCGATGAATGGCTCAGCGTCTACTGCGAGTTAACCGATATGCCGGCACCCGCGATGGCTCTGCATGGCGCGGTGCTCAAAGGCATTCGGGCAGAATGTGCGTTCGCCGTTCTCGGCGAACCGGGCAATCCGCTCGCCTGCGGGCTGGCAGTTGCCGAACAGGAGCTGTTAGGACTTTTCGATGTGGTGACTCACAGCGACCGGCGACGCCAGGGTCACGGCACAGCGCTGGTACGCAGTCTGCTGGCCTGGGGTTCGCAGATGAACGCTACCTCGGCATATCTCCAGGTTGTCAGTGACAACGTTGCCGGGCAGGCTCTGTATGCCAATCTCGGCTTCGAATCCTGCTACCACTACTGGTATCGCATCTCCGGATAAACTTGCTTCAGACCGTCATTTTTGAGATGTTTCGTCCCTCGCGCGAAAATAGCATCGCCCGTTTGCCAATAAGTAGATAGAAAACAAATACTTAAAACGGCTTAACCGGCAAGCAGGCTTGCTTCAATAATCGGCTAACGATTTCTCGGTGATATCCATAAGCTCCGTTTTTCGCGAGCAGACCGCCATCTTCGTGTCTTCTATCTGGTGGAGGCCGACGACCACAAGGTGCGGACTGCGCTGAAGCACGACCGCCTGGCAGGACAAGACTATGTGTCTTGCATAGGCAAGAATAGGACAAATAATGAGACCGCAAATGAGTAATCAGCCGCAGGTGGGCTTGCCACCGAAGCAAGGTTTATACGACCCGGCCAACGAAAAGGACAGCTGTGGCGTCGGTTTCATCTGCGATATCAAAGGCCGCCCCAGCCGCAAGATCGTCGAAGACGCCCGCGGCATGAACTGCTGCATGGCCCATCGCGGTGGCATAGGTTACGAAAAGAACACCGGCGACGGCGCGGGAATTCTTCTGGGCCTGCCGGAAAAATTCCTGCGCAAGGTCGCGGCCCGCGATCTCGACATCCGCCTGCCCGTTGCTGGCGAGTTCGGTGTCGGCAACGTTTTTCTGCCGAACGACGAGTCTGCAAAGGACCACTGCAAATCTGTGATCGAAGCGGAAATCGAGGCTGCCGGGCAGCGTTTCCTCGGCTGGCGCGACCTGCCCGTGCAGCCGGACGCCGCGGGAATCGGCAATGCGGCGCGTGCGGCGATGCCGAGTTTCGCACAACTCTACATCGGCGCCGTCGGCGTGTCGGGTGACGCCTTCGAACGCAACCTCTACATCATCCGCAAGCACGCCACGCACCTCTTGCGGGGTGATGCCACGCTTGCCGAACGCAAACACTTCTACGTCTGCTCCTTGTCATCGAAAGTCATCATCTACAAGGGCATGCTGACACCGGAACAGGTGTTTCCGTTCTACCCGGACCTGCTCGACCCGGAATTCGAATCGCATCTGGCAATGGTGCACTCACGATTCAGCACTAATACTTTCCCGTCCTGGGACCGGGCCCAGCCCAACCGCTTCATGAGCCACAACGGTGAGATCAACACTCTGCTCGGCAACACCAATTCGATGAACGCTCGGCAGGGCAAACTCAGCTCGTCCCTGTTTGGTGACGACCTCAGTAAACTGTTTCCGATCGTCGAAGAAGACTGCTCGGATTCGGGCACCTTCGACAACGTCCTCGAATTTCTGCTGATGTCCGGTCGCAAGTTGCAGGAAGCCGTGCTGATGATGATACCGGAGGCCTGGCAGCAGCACCCGACTATGGACGAAGCAAAACGGGCGTTCTATGAATACCACTCCTGTCTGATGGAGCCGTGGGACGGTCCGGCATCCATTGCTTTTACAGACGGCAACTACATTGGTGCGGTACTCGACCGCAATGGGTTGCGGCCAAGTCGCTACTACATCACCAATGACGACAAATGCATCATGGCGTCGGAAGTTGGCGTCGTAGAAGTCGATCCGGCAACGGTCGTTGAGAAAGGCCGGTTGCAACCGGGCCGCATCTTTCTGATCGACTTCGCAGCGGGTCGCATGATTCCCGACGAAGAGATCAAACGTGAGTGGGCGACCGCACGGCCTTACAAGGCCTGGCTGGACAAGCAGAGAATCGATCTCAGCGATCTGCAACCTGCAGAGCCGCACGCTTTCAATCCAGACACTCTGGTGGAGCGCATGCAGGCATTTGGCTACACCGTGGAGACCATGCAGATCATGCTGCAGCCTCTGGTGAGAGAGTTGCGTGATCCTCTCGGCTCCATGGGCAACGACGCCGCCCTTGCCGTGATGAGCGAAAAGCCGCGCATGCTCTACGACTACTTCAAGCAGCGCTTCGCACAGGTTACCAATCCGGCAATCGATTCAATCCGTGAAGAAGTCATCATGGCGCTCAACTGCTACATAGGGCCCGAACAGAACCTGCTCGAATCCACCGAACGCCATTGTCACCGCCTGCGCATCCCCCACCCGATTCTGTCGAACGAGGAACTGGCCGCACTCGAGCACATGGACCACCGGGGCTGGCGCAGCAAAAAGCTGGATATCACCTACCCGTCGAATTCCGGCAAAGCGGGGCTTACTCAAGCGCTCGACAACATCTGCGCCCAGGCGAGCCAGGCGATCGCCGACGGTTTCAGCCTGCTCATTCTCTCTGACCGCAATGTCAGTGCAGAGCATGTGCCGATTTCCGCTCTGCTGGCTGTGGCTGCCGTGCATCATCATCTGGTGGCCACCGAGTGCCGCACACAGATTGGTCTCGTCGTAGAGACCGGCGAAGCACGGGAAGTTCATCATCACTGTCTGCTCATCGGTTATGGCGCCGACGCCATCAACCCGTACCTCGCGTTCGAATCCCTGTGGCACGCGCGCATGAACGGTTATCTCGACGATGCACCACACATCCGCTCAGATGCAGATGTGGTCGCCGCCTATCGCAAGGGCACGGCCAAAGGCATTTTGAAAGTCATGGCGAAGATGGGCATCTCGACACTGCAGTCCTATAAAGGCGCACAGATATTCGAAGCCGTCGGTCTGGCCGATGATGTCATCGAGCGCGCATTCATCGGCACCGCATCACGCGTACAGGGCGTTGGTCTTGCCGTGCTCGCCGAAGAGATGGAGCGACGCCATCAGCTTGGCTATCCAAGCCGCGCATTGAACGTCAAAGTGTTGCCCAATCCTGGCGACTTTCATTGGCGCAAGCACGGCGATACCCACATGTGGGATCCGCAGACAATTGCCGACTTACAGATTGCGGCGCGCAGCAACGACGAAGATGCCTATTGGCGTTTCGCGCACCACACCAACAATGAAAACACGCGCAACAGCAATCTTCGTGGACTGCTGTGCTTCAACGCCCAGGCGCAGGGTGGACCTATACCCCTCGAAGAAATCGAGAGTGAACAGGAAATCGTCAAACGCTTTTCTACCGGGGCCATGAGCTTCGGTTCAATCAGCAAAGAGGCGCATGAAACTCTCGCAGTGGCCATGAACCGCATCGGTGGCAAATCCAACACCGGCGAAGGCGGCGAAGACTCTGAACGATTCATTCCGCTCGCCAACGGCGATTCCAAGCGCAGCGCCATCAAACAAGTCGCCAGTGGCCGCTTCGGTGTCACGATTAATTATCTGACCAACGCCGATGAACTGCAGATTAAAATCGTCCAGGGCGCCAAGCCAGGCGAAGGTGGTGAACTGCCAGGCTACAAGGTGGATGACATCATCGCGGCGATTCGTCTTTCGACGCCCGGTGTCGGCCTGATCAGTCCACCACCTCACCACGACATTTATTCGATCGAGGATATCGCGCAGCTCATCCACGATCTCAAGAACGCTAATCCGCAGGCGCGCATCAGCGTCAAGCTCGGAGCGGAAGTTGGCGTGGGCACAGTCGCGGCCGGCGTGACGAAAGCGCGCGCTGACCACCTCGTGATTGCCGGGGATACTGGTGGGACTGGTGCCTCTCCACTGACCTCAATCAAGCACGCCGGTGTGCCCTGGGAACTCGGCATTGCCGAAACCCATCAGACGCTCGTTATGAACAACCTGCGCTCGCGTGTCGTGTTGCAGACGGACGGTCAGCTGAAAACAGGCCGCGATGTCGCAATCGCTGCTTTGCTTGGCGCAGAGGAATTCGGCTTCGCCACTGCACCATTGATCGCACTCGGTTGCATCATGATGCGCAAATGTCACCTCAATACCTGCCCGGTGGGCATCGCGACTCAGGATCCTGTGCTGCGCAAAAATTTCGAAGGCCAGCCGGAACACGTCATGAACTATATGTTCATGATTGCGAAAGAACTGCGCATGATCATGGCGGAGCTGGGATTTGCCAGCGTGAACGACATGATTGGCCGGGTGGATGCGCTCAATGTCGACGCCGCCGTCGATCACTGGAAAGCGCAAAGCCTGGATCTCAGCGAAATTCTTGCACCTGCCCAGGAACCGCAGGGCTTCCTTGGTCCCTATGCGATCCATCAACAGGATCATCAGCTCGAAGGAGCGCTGGACAACGAGTTGCTGCAGCTCGCCAAACCGGCGCTCGAACGTGGTGAGAAGGTCTACCACGAGCTGCCGATCGTGAACACCAACCGCGTTGTTGGCGCCATGCTGTCCAACAAGATCATCCGCGTTGTCGGTCCGGACATGCTCCCCGACAATTCCATCCATTTTAAATTTCACGGCAGCGCTGGCCAGAGTTTCGGCTGCTGGCTGGCGAAGGGTGTCACCCTGGAAATCGAGGGTGACGCTAACGACTATGTGGGTAAGGGGCTCTCAGGTGGCCGGGTCGTGATCTATCCACCGAAGGTGAGCCAGTTTAAGGCCGAGGAGAACATTCTGATCGGTAATGTCGTGCTTTATGGTGCGACCAGCGGCGAGTGTTACTTCCGCGGCATTGCGGCAGAGCGATTCTGCGTGCGCAACAGCGGCGCCAGCGCCGTCATCGAAGGCGTGGGCGATCATGGCTGCGAATACATGACCGGCGGCCGGGTAGTGATTCTGGGTCCGACGGGTCGCAATTTTGCGGCGGGCATGAGCGGCGGGGTCGCCTACATCTGGGATCCGCAGAAGAACTTCGCACAGCAGTGCAACAGGGAGATGGTTGAGCTCGAAAGCCTTGGTGCGAACGAGGACATCATCGAGCTTCAAGCCCTGATCGAGAAGCACTATCGCTACACGGATTCTGCCGTCGCCCGGAAGGTGCTCGACAATTGGGAACAATCGCTGGGTCAGTTCATCAAGGTCATGCCCACGGATTACAAACGTGTTCTGGAAGAACGTCGAACCGCTGTCGCTGCGGGTTGAGACAGAGCCAGAATTGCATGGGAAAAGTTACGGGATTTATGGAGTTTGAGCGTAAGGCGGAACCTTATCGCGAGGTCAACGCCCGGCTGCTCGACTTTCAGGAAATCTACACTCCCCACAATGCCGACAAGCTAGCCGCTCAGGGTGCGCGCTGTATGGATTGCGGCGTGCCGTTCTGTCAATCAAACGACGGCTGCCCGATACACAATCTCATTCCGGAATGGAACGACCTCATTTATCGAGATCAGTGGCGTGAGGCACTCGAGAGCCTGCACAAGACGAACAATTTCCCTGAGTTCACCGGCCGTGTCTGTCCCGCACCCTGTGAAGGCGCATGCGTCCTGGGCATTACCGATCCCGCTGTCACCATCAAGAATATAGAGATGGCAATCATCGACCGCGGTTTCGCCGAAGGCTGGGTGGTGGCAAAGCCACCCCGCCAGCGCACGGACAAGAAAATCGCAATCGTGGGGTCGGGACCGGCGGGTCTGGCCGCGGCCGATCAGCTCAATCGCGCCGGCCATCAGGTGACTGTTTATGAGCGGGCCGATCGTGTCGGCGGCTTGCTGATGTACGGCATCCCGAATATGAAACTCGACAAGTCAGATGTGGTGCAACGGCGCCTGGATCTGCTGGTGGACGAAGGTATTACGTTCGTGGCCGGCAAAGAGATTGGCGACGGCACAAATGGCACGGTTAACAGCAGCGAACTACTCGACAGTGTTGATGCATTGCTGCTCGCAACCGGTGCTACAGTGCCACGTGATCTGCCAATTCCGGGTCGCGAACTCAAGGGCGTCCATTTT
This sequence comes from Gammaproteobacteria bacterium, assembly GCA_027293665.1. GTDB lineage: Bacteria > Pseudomonadota > Gammaproteobacteria > Pseudomonadales > Azotimanducaceae > SZUA-309. The sequence goes on from JAPUFN010000410.1 coordinate 10,426, forward strand.
GCGATGGACTTCCTGACCCTGAACACAAAAAGCCTGCTCGACAGCGATCTTGGAGACGGCAAGTACATCGATGCAAAAGGCAAGAACGTCATCGTGATCGGTGGCGGCGATACGGGCGCGGACTGTATCGGCACGTCGCTGAGACACGGCTGCAAAAGCCTGGTCAACTTCGAGCTGTTTCCCGAGCCGCCTGCCGAGCGGGCGAGCGACAATCCCTGGCCCACCTGGCCGAAGATCTATCGCACGGAGTATTCCCACGAAGAATCAGCCGACACATTTGGCGCCGATCCGCGAGTCTATGCGAT
>JAPUFN010000411.1 GCA_027293665.1 Gammaproteobacteria bacterium
GACTGGTCTTACCTTGGCGCTGTGGAGCCTAATCCGGCGTTCCACGACCACCTGTGCCATCACTACCTGGCGCGCAACGTCCTGCACACACAGCCACAACAGACAGGCGCAGGTGAATTGATCCGGGTCGAGCTGATGACCGAACACCTCGTGCGGCGTGCGGTGCTCGACGGGACGATCAGGCATTCTCTAGCGCTTTCGGCACTCTCGCGGGTCTATGAACTGTGGTCGCGGCCCTACAGCCAGCCTCAATCCGCACCATTGAGACGACGAACTAACCGGACAGGGCACTAGGATAAGGCGGCAAAATTCGTCACAATGCGCCAACAGCCCACGCGTACGGGGACAATAGTGGTATGAGCGAGAGCGGCGCCGTGGGCGTATCGGGCCCTAGAGAGTCCTTCTCGAGATTGTTCAAAGCTGACCGAGTGCAGCCTGAAATGGCGGCTGCGTCCATCCTGATCGTGGATGACAAGCCGGAATTACTGAACAGTCTCTATCAACTCCTTCTTCTCAGCGGTTATGAACCGGATAAAGCGCTTGGTGGCACCGAAGCGCTGGATGCGCTCGGCCGCAAGCAATACGACGTCGTGCTGCTCGATCTGATCATGCCGGGGGTCAACGGGCATGATGTTCTGGACTTTGCAGAAGCACAAAAACTCAATTGTAAGATCATCGTCGTCAGTGGGGATTCGAGCTTCAGCGGGGTCAAGCACGCTCTGCGCTGCGGTGCCTTCGACTTCGTGAAAAAACCGTATGAAGCAGGTGAACTGATTGCCACCATGGAGACCGCACTGCGTCAGTGCAAGCTGGAAAATCAGAACCGGCTCATGGCGGACAAACTCGAAAAATCAGAAGAGCTGCACCGTTTCATCGTCAATACTTCGCCCGATCTTGTCTACATGCTGGACCGAAACGGCTGTTTCACTTTTGTGAACGATCGCGTGGAATCGCTGCTGGGTTTCAGCAAGGAAGAATTAATCGGCCGGCACTACACCGAAATCGTCGATGAAGATCATCTTGATGACGCGCGCAGCGTGTTCAATGAAAGACGCACGGGAGAGCGGGCAGCGCGCAATATCGAATTGAAATTCCGCAGTCGGCTGACCCGGCGCGGGCCGCGGCTGTTTCACGCGCAGTCTCTGTGGATGGAGCTCACGGCGGAGGGTGTCTATTCAGATTCCAATGAGCGGACGCGGGAAAACTTCGTGGGTACCTACGGCACAGCGCGCGATATCAGCGAGCGCAAGGAAGCCGAGGAAGTTATCAATTTTCAGGCCTATCACGATCTGTTGACACACCTGCCGAACCGGGCATTGCTCAAAGATCGCCTGTCGCTGGCAATCACTCATGCCCGTCGCAACAAGCGCAAGCTTGCGGTCATGTTTCTCGATCTCGATCGCTTCAAACTGGTTAACGATACGCTTGGCCACACTATGGGCGATCGCTTGCTGAAGGCAGTCGCGAACCGTCTGCAGAGCTGCCTGCGCCAGGGCGATACGCTGTCGCGATTCGGTGGCGATGAGTTCACGTTGTTGCTGCCCGAGGTCAGAACCAAAGACGATGTCGTGGTGATCGCAAGTAAAATTCTGGATCGTTTGAACTCGCCATTCGTCATCGATGGACATGAGCTGTTTGTGGGCGCCAGTATCGGAATTTCGATTTACCCCGAAGCTGGAGATTCCGAAGAATCGCTGATTCAAAACGCGGATATCGCCATGTACCAGGTCAAAGGGCGTGGCAAGAACGGCTATCAGTTCTTCTCCGAAGAAATGAACCACAAGTTCTCGACCAGACTGTCGCTCGAGCGCGAACTGCGCAATGGCATCGCCCAGAGCGAGTTACTGGTCTATTACCAGCCGCAGGTATCGCTGCAGGACGGCCACATTACCGGGGTCGAAGCGCTCGTGCGTTGGCAACACCCGGAGCGCGGCTTGATCGAACCGGCGGAATTTCTGCCGGTTGCTGAAGAGACGGGTCTCATCACGCAGATCGATGAGTATGTCCAGAAACAGGCGTTCGCGGACTTGTCATCCTGGCGTAACAGCGGATTTCGCGATGTTTGTGTGTCGGTCAATCTCTCTTCGACGCAACTCGAACAGGAAGGCTTCGTCGATCGATTTGTTGGCGCGATGAAGTCGGCCGGCCTGATGCCCGAGGCGGTGAAGCTCGAAATAACCGAGAACACGCTCATGCGTGATATGGAAGTCATCATTCCGAAGCTCAAGGAGCTCAGGCGTCTTGGGGTTCGTATTGCAATCGATGATTTCGGGACCGGCTACTCGTCACTTTCCTATCTCCAGCAGTTTCCGATCCAGACGCTGAAGATCGATCGCAGCTTCGTGTGTGATATTCGTGCCGACCAGAGTGATGCGAGCATCATTAATGCCATTGTTGCCATGGCGCGAGGATTGAAGCTCGATCTCATTGCTGAAGGGGTGGAAAATCGCACCCAGCTGCGTTATCTGTATTCTCAGGGCTGTAGCGAAGGCCAGGGCTACATCTTCAGCAAGCCCGTACCTGCTGACGAGATTGAAATCCTGCTGAAAGAAAACCCGTTCGAAGCGATGATCCGCCGCGAACAGCTCGAAAGCGCCACCGTCTGATCCTGCGAGCTGATGAAAGGCTTCACCACCCGGATCGTGCATAGCGATCGCCAGGAAGCTATCGAACATGGCTCCCTGCACAAACCGATTCATGCCACCGTGGCCTATGGCTATGACGATGCACGCGAACTGGCTGCGGTTTTCCAGGGTAGGCGGCCTGGTTTCACGTACGGCCGGCAGGTCAATCCTACCGTCGAGGCGTTGCAGGACAAAATCAGCCGCATGGAAAACGGCACGCAGACCGTGTGCTTTGCAACCGGCATGGCGGCGATTGGCACGATGCTTTTTGCGTTGCTGCGGCAAGGCGACCATTTCATTTCCTCGTCGTTCCTGTTTGGTAACACCAACAGTCTGTTCAACAGTTTTGCGGTGCAGGGGATTGACGTCAGTTTTGTCGATGCAACGAGCGTGGACGCCGTCGCAGATGCGATAACGCCTGAGACCCGACTCGTATTTGTGGAAACGATTGCCAACCCGCGAACGCAAGTTTCGGCGTTGGAGGAAATTGGTGCGCTGTGTCGTGAGCGTGGACTGGTTTACGTGGTCGACAACACCATGACGTCACCGTTTTTGTTTCAGCCGTTGAGTGTGGACGCCAGTCTGGTGGTAAACAGTCTGACGAAATACATCGGTGGCCATGGTAACGCACTGGGTGGTGCGATTACCGAGATGGGCCTGTTTGATTGGCGCAAATTCGACAACATCTACGATACCTATAAAACCGGCGGCTCCGAGAAGTGGGCGATTAGCCAGATCAAAAAGAAGGGTTTGCGGGATTTCGGCGCTTCTCTTGCGCCGGAAGCGGCTCACCACATCGCCGTAGGTGCCGAAACGCTGGCACTGCGCATGGAGCGGCAGTGCGCGAGTGCGCAGGTCCTGGTGGAGTATCTTGCGCGGCATAGTCAGATCAAAGCCGTCTACTATCCGGGTATGCCCGATCATCCAGAACATGCTCGGGCAAAGAAACTGTTTCGCTATCCTGGTGCATTGTTCAGTTTCGAACTCGCCGCGGACGTCGACATCTGGGCATTCATGAATGCGCTGGATGTGATCGTCAAATCGAGCAATCTGGGTGACAATCGCACGCTTGCAATTCCGGTTGCGCACACGATTTATTTCGAGATGGGAGCCGAACGCCGGGCAAGTATGGGGATCGATGAATCGCTCATTCGCATTTCCGTTGGCATAGAAGAACCCGCCGACCTGCTGGCCGACTTCGATGCGGCATTTGCGGCGGTGGGCGGCGATTAACCAAGGGCAGTCAACACAAGAAGGGATTTCCATGGATCGACTCAATGGCAAAGTTGCCGTTATCACCGGTGGTGGCGGTGGTATCGGCCGGGCGGCCGCCGCGCTGTTCGTCGCCGAAGGCGCCAACGTTGTGCTAGTCGACATTGATGAACGGGCGCTGGCGGAAGTAGTGAGTGAAATCGGCTCCAATCAGGTCAGCGCATTCGTAGCAGATGTCACGAGCGCCGCTGACAATGCGGCGATGGTTGCCTGTGCGGAAGAACGTTACGGCGGGCTGGACATATTCCTCGCCAATGCCGGAATCGAAGGTGACGTCGCACCACTGATCGATTACGACGAGGCGCGTTTCGATCAGGTGATGAACGTCAATGTTAAAGGGGTGTTCCTCGGACTGCAGTCGGCTATTCCAGCGCTGCACAAACGCGGTGGCGGCAGCATCGTGATCACTTCTTCGATTGCCGGTGTCCGCGGCGCGCCTGGTATTGCAGCCTATGCGACGAGTAAACATGCGGTCATCGGCTTGATGCGTTCGGCGGCAAAAGAATGTGCCGCGATGAACATCCGGGTGAACACGGTCAATCCGTCGCCTGTTGAAACCCCAATGATGCGACGTATCGAACAGGGTATCAGCGAAGATGTCGAGCAGGTCAAACTGAACGTGGCACAGGACATACCCATGAATCGCTACGCTGAGCCGGAAGATATTGCCAGGGTGATGCTGTTTCTGGCGAGCGACGAGAGCAGCTGGGTGACAGGCTCGGTCAACATGGCCGATGGCGGCCAGACAGCTTAATGAGGGAGATCAGATAATGGGTGTATTGCTGGAAACAAATCTCGATCTGCCTAACCGGCGCAGCGGTAAAGTCAGGGACCTCTACGATGTGACGTTAGACAATGGCGCAGATGCGCTGCTCATCGTTGCCACCGATCGCGTCAGCGCCTTTGATGTGGTGCTGGCCAACGGCCTGCCAGGCAAAGGCATCGTGTTGACCCAGTTGTCGAAATTCTGGTTCGACTATTTTGCCGATGCGGTGCCCCATCACCTGCTGTCGACGGATGTTGCTGATGTACCTGGCTTGAGCGCTGACGAGCGTAAGCTGTTGGATCGTCGCATCATGTTATGCCGGAAAACAACGGTGGTGCCGATTGAATGCATTGCGCGGGGTTACATTACCGGCAGCGGCTGGAAGGACTACCAGGTCAACGGTGAAGTCTGCGGTATTGAACTGCCCACCGGGTTGCGCAATTGCGATCGGCTCGAGCAGGCGTTGTTCACGCCGTCCACAAAAGCCGCAACCGGCCATGATGAAAACATCAGTTTTGCCGAAGGTGTCGAGGTTGTCGGTGAAGAGCTCATGAGCTGGCTGAGTGATATGACGCTCGAACTCTATGGCAAGGCGCAGGTTTATGCGCTGGAGCGCGGCATCATCCTTGCGGACACAAAGTTCGAGTTCGGTCAGATTGATGGGCAGCCGACGCCGCTGCTGATCGATGAGATATTCACACCGGACAGTTCCCGTTTCTGGCCGGCGGACGAGTGGCAGCCGGGTCGCGAGCAGCCGAGTTTCGACAAGCAGATCGTTCGCAACTACCTTGAAACGGTGGTTGCCGCCGGTGAGTGGGACAAAACACCGCCTGGCCCACTGTTGCCTGACGAGGTGGTTGAAAAGAGCCAGTTACGCTATCTGGAAGCCTTTGAACTCCTCACCGGCACCAGCCTGACGCTCTAGCATTGTTGCAATACTTGCCGCGTCGCTCAGGGAGCGACGTCGAGCAGATCCTTGAAGCCGTAAGGCTCGTAGGCGCCGATCACGAATTGTTCCAGGACTCCTTTGCCCGTGCTGACCTGTCCGTCTGCGTCGAGTTCGACTGCACAGATAGCCTGAATGTGAAAGTAGGCGGGGTCCGCAGGATCGATGTCGTCGAGTTCGTATACTTCGAAGCCGCTGGCAAGCTCACCGTGATATAGACCGTGGCCCCATTCAGGATGCGTGTAGCCAAGACCCCGCATGTAGAAGTTCTTCTGTGGGGTCAGCGTAAGCTTGAGGCGCTGACCGTTGCTGCGAGTCATCGCGATGGTTGCGTCCTGCGCATAGCGGGTGCCACTCAGATAAGTCAGCTCACTGGAAACATCGGTCAGTTCCTCATCGACTGCCTCGCTGATGAGGCGACCGCGCGTGTTCCATGGCTCGCCGCTGGCGTCCGCGTTGAGATGATAAAACGTCGCTGAATCTTCGAAGTTCAGGGGTGACCACAGCCAGAAAAACTGGGGCGTGCCACCATAGGGGTTCGCCTGTGGATCGCGCAGACCGATGCTGCGTATGCCCCAGGAACGGTCCCGCGTGCCCCACCAGTTGTCTCGGCCAACTTCGCAGCGCTCGCCGGCAACCTCGAAGTAGCCCTCATACGTGCCATTTTGCGTAAGCCGGGTGTAATCCATCGCCGTTATGCTGCCGACCCGGCGAATGAACCGGGGTTCCTCAATGGCGGGAAATCGCGCGTTGAAGATGAGATCGGCATGAATTCCATGGTCTGGATCGTTGACGGCGATGCGTAGAATGTTGAGCGGTTCGATGACCTCGATTTCAATGGGGCCCACGCGGGTATCCAGGCGTTCCATGTGCAGCGTTTTCGAGGCATGGAGGTTGTACTGCTTGCCATTTGCGATGATACAGAACGCTGCATCCATGACGTTCAGGTGCGGATAGATGCCCATGGCTGCGGCAAAAAACAAGTCGCCATCGCGTTGATAGCCGTTGAAAAAGTAGCGGTCGTAAAAGTTACGGTCCGTACCCGAGTACGCAATTGGCTCCGGCGTCTGGTGGATGGGATAGTCGTCGGCTTTTGTTAACATCGCCCGCTCTTCTGAATTTGCATAAGACGAGAGATTAGCTGTGGAGTGGGGGCCCTACAAGCAACTGTGTGATCAGCCCAATGTGCTGTCACGCTGGCTGCTAGAACAGACGCAGGAACTTGCCGGGCAGGCGGATAGTTCGATTGTGCCGTTGCTCGACGCAATACTTGCGGGCACGCCGTTGCCGAAACCGTCGGATCAGAAGGAGGCACGTGCGACCGATATGTTCACGCTGAGCTGGTCGCGACAAGAGGTGGCGCTAGTGGTAGAACTCGTGAGTTCCGCCCGCGCCCGGGGCACAACGACATCTGCGACGCGCCTGCGCGGACTTGGCGGTTTCGTCGAGGCCTGGCAGGAATATGCGAGCTACCTCGACGAACGGGGAGCCCCATAGTGTTGCCGACGAAGGTGTTAATCGCCAATCGTGGTGCCATCGCCCGTCGCGTAATCGAAGCGTGCGATCGCCTTGGTATCGCTTCGGTTGCAGTCTATTCCGAGGCCGATGGGGGTGCGCCGTATCTGATGGAAGCATCGCAAGTGCTGGCACTTGCCGGTAGCCGCGCAGAGGAAACCTATCTCAATCAGCCGGCGTTGCTCGCAGCACTTGCGCAATCCGGTGCGGATGCCGTGCACCCGGGGTATGGCTTTCTTGCGGAAAATGCCGACTTCGCTGACGCGGTCGTGGCGACAGGCAGTACGTTCATTGGACCCGCCCCGCGCCTGTTGCGCACGCTCGGTGACAAAGTGGCCGCCCGCCGGATAGCGGCGGAACGCGGCTTTCCGGTTTTCCCGGGAAGTGAACTTCTCGACTCGGTAGAGACAGCGCTGATCGCTGCAGACGAAATCGGTTTTCCGCTCATGTTGAAACCGGCGGCTGGTGGGGGCGGAATCGGAATGCGCGTCGTCGCTGATGCGAACGCGTTGCGCAACGCGTTTGCTCCGGCCAGTGAGCAGGCGCTGCGCAGTTTTGGCGATGGCGGTATTTATCTGGAGAAGTGGCTCGCTGAGCCGCGACACATTGAGTTCCAGATCCTGGCCGACCAACACGGTAATGCGCATCATCTCTACGAGCGGGAGTGCTCCATCCAACGCCGGCATCAGAAGATCATCGAAGAAACGCCTGCGCCGGGGATAGACGCTCAGGCGCTGCTGGAACTTGCCGGGCAGGCAGCAGCCCTGGCGGGTGACCTGGGGTATGACAACGTCGGCACCGTCGAGACCCTGCGCACTGCGGATGCGCGCTTCGGCTTCCTGGAGATGAACACCCGCATACAGGTGGAACATGGCGTGACAGAAGTCGTCACGGGTGTGGATCTGGTGGCGCAACAGATCAGGTTGGCCGGCGGCGAGCGCCTTGGAGACATGCCTGCGCGCGACGG
>JAPUFN010000412.1 GCA_027293665.1 Gammaproteobacteria bacterium
ACGGCCAGCCGCACAGGCTTCTTCGATAATCCATGTGCCGATCTCAACGATTGCGCCGGTTTCTTCTGCGACATCAATGAACTCGATGGGTCCAAGCAGACCCCGTTCCGGGTGCTGCCAGCGAATCAGGCACTCGACGCCAACTATCTTCTGATCGATCAGACGGACTTTCGGCTGGTAGTAGAGCTCGAACTCGTGATTCTCCAACGCACGTCGGAGTTCGTACTCGGTTCGCAAGCGAGTAACGGCGTCGGTGTTCATCTCTTCACTGTAAAACTGGTAATTGTTGCGGCCGTTGTCCTTCGCCCGATACATGGCGAGGTCGCTGTTCTTCATGAGCAGGTTGGGCTCCATGCCATCGTCGGGAATGATCGCAATTCCCAGGCTGGGCGTGATCACGAGTTGATGACCCGATATCGTCAGTGGTTCCCGCAGCCGCCGAAGGATTTTGTCTGCAACCAGGCTTGCATCGGTGGGTGTCCGGATGTCGTAGAGCAGAATCGTAAACTCGTCACCACCTGGCCGGCCAACGGTATCTTCCTTGCGGACGCAGTCGCAAAGACGGGTCGCGATTTCCTGGAGCAGCACGTCGCCGATCTCATGTCCCAGCGTATCGTTGACTCGTTTGAATTGATCCAGGTCCAGATAGAGCAATGCCGCGAGGGTTCCATTGCGTTTACTGTGTTCGATTGCCTGAGCCAGGCGATCGTAAAATAGCCGTCGATTCGCCAGATCCGTCAGCGTGTCGTAAAAAGCCATTCGTTCCATGCGTCTCTGGCTGTCTTTCATCTCTGTGATGTCCACAATCTGCGCGATGCAATACAGCGGTTCGCCGATGCTCGAGCGTTGCAGGACGATATTGAAATTGGTCCAGATCTCAACTTCATCGGTGCAGACCATGCGACGTTCCATCCGTTCGGCGTCGTTGTCTCCCGAGATCAGTCGCAATATTATCTGATTGAACTGCTGCCGGTCTTCGTCTGGGATGAGCCTTGATATGTGGGTGCCTTCCAGAGACGAAGTACCGTAGGTGAGGAGTTCGGTTGCGAAGTTGTTTGCCTGAAATATTTTGCCGTCTGTATAAAACAGCAATATGCCGATTGGCGCGTTCTCAAATGCGCTGCGAAAGCGCATTTCGGCTGACTCAAGCCGATCCTCCGTCTTGCGCAGTTCGCGTACGTCCTTTGCGATACACAGTACGCCCCGCACGCCTTTGATGTCGATCAGAGTTGCGGAAACGATGGCCGGTATGTGTTCGCCACTCTTCGCCTTGAAAGTCATCTCACGGTTCTCGAATTTACCGCTGCCGGTAATGAGCTCCGCAGCTTCCGCGAGTTCAATTCCATCCACCACCGCAGCAATATCGATGATTGATTTCCCCATGAGCTCCTCTCGATCGTAGCCCGAAGCGCGCAAAAAGGCGTCGTTGATCTCGCAGATCGTGAGATCCTTCTGGTCCAGGATGACGATACCATCCGGACTCTGGGTAAATACCTGCTCAAATTTCTCCTCACTTTCCCGTAGTGCCATCTCGGCGCGCAGCCGTTTGGTAATGTCTCTGCCTATGCAGAGCGTGCAGAGGTCACCGTTGATTTCGACGTAGCGCAGCGAGATTTCAACTGCGACTGGTTCGTTGGATATCGTTAAGAGTCGAGTTTCCACGTTCGTGCATTCGCTTGTCTTTTCGAGTAAGTGAACGAGGCGCTTACGCTCATCGGAGTCTTCGAACAGATTAAGTTCGATTTCCAGATTGCCGATTGCGTCTTCCCTCGTGTACCCAAGCAAGCGGCTGAAGCTCGCATTGAAATCGACGATCATGGAGTCTTCCTGACGCACGATGAGTATGGCGTCGGGACTTGAGTGGAAGATTCGTGAGAATCGCGCATCGCTGTCGCGCAGCTCATCAATCGAAACACCGATTTCCGTGCGATCGTGGCACACGACAATGACCCCGCCTTCGGTTCCCGGGAGACGACGTAGTTTGGCCGCGACCGTGCGGCTCGAGTGTTGTGAATGCTTGTCCACCGGCAATAGTTTCATGGCAGGTATGTCACATACGGAATCGCCGAGTTGAGCACAGGCGTTGAAGACCTGCAGGAAGGCTTTCTGGTCAGCGCCGTCGATGAATTCGACGATGTTGCGATTACTCAAGCCAACGCCTTGCGGGTTGCCCGTGAGAATATTGTTGGCGGTGGCATTGCTGTGTTGGATCCGACCCTCGTCGTCGAGCAGGAAGACCAGATCTGTGGCGAGATCCAATATTTCGATATAGGGAACGCTTTCGCTGGGTGATTGCTCAGCCTGCGGCGGTGATGATTCTGAGACCTGAATAACGATGTTCTCAGGTAGGTCCCCATCGTTACGCAACAGGCTTGCACTGCCGAGCAGCACGGTTGCATCTCCGCTCAGATCAACACAGCCTGCAATCGGGATCCGCTTGCCTTCCAGGAGTTGCCGACGGTGAATTTGAATCGTCTCCCACGCATCTCCCGTCACCACCTCTGGAAACTGGCGACCGGTCAGATCAGCGAGATCCCGCTGCAATGCTCTTTCAAACGCATCGTTTGCCCATTCCACCCTGCCATCGAGATCAAGAAACATCACGCCCCAGGGTGCCTGTGCAAAGGCGGTTGCGAATTGCTGAACGCGAGACTTTACCGGTTCAGGACGCAGGAAATAGACTATCGGAGCGAGCAGCAGGGCAATCCCCGTTGCGATCGGCCAGGCGAAAGCGGGCTGGTAGGCCAGCAACAACAGACCGGCGATAAGTGGTGCCAGCGGGCAGCTGACAACAAGCAGTTGGTAGGCGCTCGGGCGCAACATTTTGCTTTGCAAACCTGTCTATTGTTGGCCCAGGGCAATGCTCGTTATGCTGGGCATAGCCATTGGGTATTTCATCCATGAACTACACGCTGAAGCTAGTCTTAGGTGGCCAGGGTCTCTATGACATCACGCACAAAGTTGTAGAACTGGTCAACAGTGCCGGAATAAATGAGGGGTTGGTCACACTGTTTATCAGACACACGTCCGCAAGCCTGCTCATTCAGGAGAACGCGGATCCCAGCGCGCAGGAGGATCTCGAGAACTGGCTCAATCGTCTCGTGCCCGAATCGGACGCGCTGTACACGCATACGGTTGAAGGACCTGACGATATGCCCGCACATATCAAGGCAGCACTTACTGCGACTACGTTGTCGATTCCGTTAGCTGAGGGC
>JAPUFN010000413.1 GCA_027293665.1 Gammaproteobacteria bacterium
GCGTCAACCTGTTCGGTACCCAGTTCGCTCAGACTTTCATCGAGATACCCCAGCCACCCTGCGGCGGCCTCCCTGGCATCGGCAACGCTGAAATCATCCTCCGGTTGTATGTCCCGTCGCGGAATGAAGGATTTTGAGATGAGGAAGATCTGATCTCGGTGAGTCTTGAGAAAACCCTTCAGGTTTCTTTCAGCCATATCGTAGTAGCGGCTCGTACCCACGTCGAAGACATTGATGCCTGCGTCGAACGCCGTGTTCAACCGGCGATCGTTTGCCGTGCGCATGAAGGCAGCACCGCAGCCGTAGATCAGACGACTGGCCTCGAACCCTGTGCGGCCAAGAGTGCGATAGCGCATTTTCGGCCAGGGCAGCGCAACCGACTCCTTCGCATCATATACCGCAGCGCGCAGGTCGCCTGATTTCATGAACGTTTGTGTGCCAATACCCACTGCAGCCACGAACTTGAAAAACTGCCGGCGATTGGGGCCGGCATCTGCCGAATCCGTTGTTGCAGCTGTTGTGACTGGACTTGCTGGTGTCGCGACTGGGCGAGACGTGGGCATAGGATCCTCCGAACCTGGTTCACGGGTGCAGCGGATTCTACTCCTTTCGGTAGCGCTCAAACCAGGCCAGGATATGTTCACCCCACTGCGAACGCAGCCAACGTTGTCGTGAGCTGACCGACTCGTTAATGTAAATGACCACCTACGGAGAATGTAATGTACGCGCGAACTCAGCCCTCAGCGCCATGGACCACGCTGACCACTCTAATTCTCACCACCATCCTGCTGGGCTGCACCCCACCGGCACCGCCGGTCGTGTCCTACGACGGTCCCGTCGCGGACTGGCCGGCCTACGGTGCCACTCCCGGTGGCATGAAGTATTCCGCTGCGAATCAGATCACAGTGGACAATGTGCAATTTCTGGAAAAAGCCTGGGAACACAATTCGGGCGATATCCGCCAGGCCGGCCCGACACCGGGCGGCGGCTTTATCAACCAGAGTTCATTTCAGGTCACACCCATCGTCGTTGATGACACCCTTTACTACTGCACGACATTCAACCGTGTGTTCGCGCTTGATGCGGAGACCGGCGCGGAGAAGTGGTCGTTCGACCCACAGATCGATAAATACGGTGACTTTCTGCCGAACTGTCGGGGTGTGAGTGTCTGGCGCTCGGGCGCCTCCGGGTTCTGCGAAGATCGCATCATCACCGGCACTCTGGACGCGCGGCTGATCGCGCTCGACGCGGCAAGCGGCAAGCCGTGCAGCGACTTCGGCGAGAACGGTGAGATATCTATCGTGCCAGGTCTCACGGAGCACGAATCCTTTGAATATGGCATTACGTCGCCACCGGCAATCCTCAACGATCTGATCGTCACTGGCGCGATGGTTGCCGACCTGCAGCGGGTGGGGGTACCCAGCGGCGTCGTGCGCGGCTATGACGTGCGCACGGGTGAATTACGCTGGGCCTGGAACCCTGTGCCGCCCGACATGGAGCAATTCGAGGCCGATGGCAGCTATCGCAGCGGCACCGCCAACGTCTGGTCAATAATCGCTGCAGATCCCGAACGCGACCTCGTGTTCGTGCCGACCGGCAATACGTCACCAGACTATTTCGGCGGACTGCGCAAAGGGCTCGACTTCTACTCCAGTTCTGTCGTCGCTCTGCGCGGTGCTACCGGCGAGGTTGCCTGGAGTTACCAGATGGTGCATCACGATCTGTGGGACTACGACACTCCCGCGCAGCCGACCCTCATGGATCTCGAGGTCAACGGTGAGATGGTGCCGGTGGTGGTGCAGGTGACAAAGATGGGCATGACCTTCGTGCTGCATCGGGATACCGGGGAACCGGTTTATCCTGTCGTGGAGAAACCTGTGCCACAGGATCCAGTCGCCGGTGAATATCTCTCACCAACGCAACCTTTTCCGACGCATTTTCCAAACCTGATGCCACCGATCACCGCTGATGACGCCTGGGGTTTGACCTTCTGGGACGAAGGCCAGTGCCGGGATACGTTGAACGAGATGCGCAACGACGGCATATACACACCTCCCACTATCGATGGTTCCGTGTTGTATCCGAGCAATGGCGGCGGCAACAACTGGGGATCGCCGGCAATCAATCCTGATTCGCAGACGATGTATGTGGTCACCATGCGTGCTCCTGCCTACGTCAAACTCATACCCCGAGACATCTGTGAGGCCGAACGGCGACCCAACCAACTGGGTACGCCCTACTGCGCGGATGCCGACTTTCTGATGTCACCAATCGGCATACCCTGCACCGAACCGCCGTGGGCCACCATAGATGCAGTGGATCTCGTTGCCGGGAAAATTCTCTGGAGCGTACCGCTTGGAACCACGCGCGATATGGCGCCATTTCCTTTCTGGTGGCTCAAAGGAGTACCTGCCATCGGCGGGCCGGTCGTAACCGGCAGCGGTCTTCTCTTTATCGGCGCAGCGATGGAGCAGGCTTTCAGAGCATTCGACACGGCAACCGGCGAAGAACTGTGGAAAGTACGACTGCCGACCGCAGCCAACTCGACGCCGATGACTTACCGGCTCCGCAAAGACAGCCGCCAGTTTGTGGTGGTCGCGGCAGGCGGACACTGGTCAGGCGGAACTCCAGCTGGCGACCACCTGATCGCCTATGCCCTCCCCCAGAGTAATCTTGACTCCCCTTAGTCGGGGTGATTCCATCGATCGGTCCTACGTGAAAGAAGGCGAGGGAGAAAAACAATGAGCCGAAGGCGCAACCTGTTTAACAGAGTGTTTAGTATCTTGTTGACCATTTTCTGCGCAACAGGATACGCCGCGAATATCCCACGCGGCGCGGACGGTAAGCCGGACCTCAACGGAACCTGGCAGGTCATGAACCGCGCCAACTACGACCTGCAGATCCACGCAGCCAGAGCCGCGATGGCTTTGCGCGATGGTCCGTTCGGTCCTGTGCCTGCAAAAGAAGTTGTGGCGCTGGGCGCTGTGGGCGCGGTACCCGCGGGGCTTGGCGTCGTTGTCGGCGGCGAGATCCCTTACCAGGAATGGGCGCTTGAACAGAAACTCGACAATCAGAAGAACTGGCTGACGAAAGATCCCGAGGTAAAATGTTATCTACCCGGCGTGCCACGAGCGAACTACCTGCCTTATCCCTTCCAGATTTTTCACAGTGAAAGTGCGGTGTTTTTCGCCTATGAGTACGCTGGAGCCGTCCGCAACATCTTCCTCGAAGATCCGGGGCCGGCCCCGATCGATTCCTGGATGGGACAGTCCTGGGGTCGCTGGGAAGGCGACACCTTTATGATCGAAACCAGCGGCTTCAATGGCCAGACCTGGCTTGATCGTTCAGGCAATTTTCATTCCGACGCTTTGCGGGTGGTAGAACACTTCACTTTAACAAGTCAACACACCATGAACTATGAAGCCGTGCTGGAAGACACTAACGTCTTTACCAGGCCGTGGAAGATCAGCATGGTGTTGTACAAAAGAGTCGGCAATGATGCGCAACTGCAACAATTCAAATGTGTGGAATTCGTCGAAGAACTTCTTTACGGCCATCTGCGCAAGGAACCGCTAGACTGACAACAGAAATCTACTTTCGCAGCAACGACGCAGGAGATTGAATCAGTGGCTCAGCTCACGAAGAACTGGCTCGCGGCAGCGGCGATCTCATTCACCGCGATCGGTGCGAACGAGGTTGCCGCCCATCACGCGTTTTCGGCTGAATTCGATGCCGAAACACCAGTGCGGTTGCAGGGCAAGGTTACTCGCGTCGAGTGGATCAACCCTCATGCGTGGCTGCATATCGCCCACGTCGAAGAAGATGGCACAACAGTGGACTGGATGGTCGAAGGTGGCACGCCAAATACTCTGCTGCGCAGTGGAATTACCAAACACACGCTGCAGCCGGGAACGGAAATTGTCGTTCGCGGCTATCAGAGCAAAGACAAAAAGTGTGCACCATCGTGCAAGGCGAACGGTCGGGATGTGACTTTCCCGGACGGCCGCAAGCTTTTCATGGGCTCTTCCGGTACGGGCGCCCCGCGTGACGGAGCGGATCCGACAGAAAACAAATAGCCACACACCAGGCTCTTCCGCTATGGCGTGATGTAGTCCCGCGCAACCCACGGTGAGCGATCGCTGCTATCACCATCGCGAAATTCTGTTGCGTTGCTGTAAAAACCAGCGGTGACGAGTTCCAGCTCAATAAGCTGAGTGCCTCTGTTTTCCCAGAACCAGCCATGAATGCCAGGGAATGGCGCTATATAGGTACCATTTGCAGCCGTTGACCTGCTTTGTTCGAAACTCTCCGCAAAACCGGGTTCGGCGCCATCTGGTTCGGCATGAAAGTCATAGAGCACCTCGCCCGTCGCCGTCCAGGCGAACACCAGACTGGCGTCCTGTTCAAGGCGGTACTTATATTCGACGGATTCAAACGGTGCTAATTCGAAGCGCATCGAGTCCACGTTGAATTCGGCTTCCTCATTCGTGATCGCGCTCGGCGGCGGCCGCGACAGGCCGAGCACACCCAGCACCTCACCCGTGCCCAGCGGATCGAGGTTGTATTCCGCGGGCAAAACCACCGCAACGAGTATGATGGCAGCCAGCAGGACGGACACAACGCTCGCCCACAGCACCTTCTTGTTTTGAGAAATCATGTTCATCCGTTCACGCCGTCATCCAGTACCCGGTCAGTTGATATCCCGCCAGGACGAAACCACAGGTCATGAGCAGCGTGTTGGCGGTAAATGCCTGTTCGTAGAATCGCTCGCCGTTACGCCATTGCAGCAATAACACGAGCACGAACGCCAGTGCTGCAATCTGTCCGAGTTCGACACCGACGTTGAAGCTCAACATGTTCGTCAGCAGGCCATCATCTGTGAGCGAAAGTTCCTGCAGTTTTGTCGCAAGTCCCAGACCATGACACAAGCCAAAGAGAAATACTGCTGTACGGGTACCGAGCCGGAAACGGCCCATGGGTTCGAATCCACCTATGTTCTCGAACGCCTTGTAAACAACCGAC
>JAPUFN010000414.1 GCA_027293665.1 Gammaproteobacteria bacterium
ATGGTCTGAATCATATCCCGTGCGGCGAGGTGCGGGTCGGCAAAGAGATCGGTTGCTTTGTTCACCGGACCACAAGGCACCTTGCCACCCAGTGTTGCGACGATGGCAGACTTCGGTTGATTCGAAGTCCAGGCGACAATCACCTCATTGACGAATTCTCTGTTGGCGACACGTTCGCGCACGGTTTTGCTGCGGGGGTCCGCAATCAGATCTTCGCGCTGCATCGCTTTGCACAGCGCCTCCCAGTGTTTCACTCCAGGAGCGGCAATAGCCACCGCGCCATCCTGCGCCGGATAAATGTCGAAAGGACAGAGATTTGGATGGCCGGAGCCACGCGGTCCGAGTTCGCGCTGTTCATAACTGTAGTTGACGATCAACGTCTCGCAGAGAAATGTCACCGCATCGTACATGGCGACATCGACAAACTGGCCTTCGCCCGTACGGCGTGATTCGTGGATCGCAGCGACCACGCCGAGCGCCATGAGCGTGCCGGGATAGATATCACCCACACTCGCTCCAGCAGGAAAGCCGGTGCCTGATTGTGGACCGTTGATGTGGGCAAGCCCGCCCATGCTTTGCGCCACGATGTCGAAGGCAGGCCAGTCCACATAAGGACTCTCCCCGGTGCGCGGATCACCAAAGCCGCGAACTGCACCGTAGACGATTCGTGGATTGCAGGCTGCTACCGCCTCATAGCCGCAGCCAAGTCGGTCCATGACCCCGGCGCGGGAATTTTCGATGACAGCATCGGCTTGCGGCACCATCGCAAAAAAGATATCCCTGTCGGCCTGCGCCTTGAGATCCAGGACAATGCTGCGCTTGTTTCGATTCACACTGGCAAAATAGCCGCCGAAGTCACAGCCTGCCTCGCGCTGGGATGCCGTGGTGGCAAAGTCCGGCGGGTGCGGTGGCGTACCGCGCGTCATGTCGCCCGTCGGGGGTTCGATCTTGATAACGTCCGCACCGAGATCGGCCAGCACGGCGGAACCAAACGGGCCCGCCAGTGCCTGGGTGCAATCCAGAATCGTAATATCAGTGAGTGGCCCGGTCCGCGCCAAGGTCGTGTCCTCTGCAACCCCCGTGAAGCCAATCACTATACGCGATTGCCACGGGCAGCAAAAAGCGCGGCGCCGTGAAGCAAACGGCCCGCGCACCAGTCATCTGATCAGTCTAAATCGCGTGTCCTTCGCAAATTCCAGCGCCAGGTTCCGTTAACTCGCACTCAACACGTCACAGGCTTTGACGTTCGTAAATCGATCATGTGCCACATCCCAGATGCGCACGTCACGGCAATTGGTAGCACCTTCTTCGGGTGCGTCGTGGACGCCGCCCGATACAGTCTCCAGATCCGACGGACAGGAGTTGGGACTCAGCGCAGGACAATCATTGGGTTCACCCTGCGCTTCGGAGACGGTGGTACACAGTGTCTTAGGCGAACCGTCCACGCAAAAACATGCGCAATTCGCCCAAACCGTGGACCCGAGCACTAATAGAAAACTCGCGAGAAAACATTTCAGCAGCCACTGCATCGCTGAACCCCCCAGGTTAAAAAAATGCGGACGACCATCGTCCTCTTCTGCCGAACCGGGCGCAAGGGAGACATTGTAAGCGATGACTCATAAACCTGTCCGCCGTTGCCCTCGATCTAATCGGGCTTTTACTTCTTTATATTTCAATAATTTACCGAGATTTTTGTATGTATTTTCGATTTTGGGCTACTGCATCTTGCCGGTATTTCAGGGCGCGGGTCGAGCTCGCTGATTGTAGAGCAAGGCCTTGCGTCGCTCGATTTCCGCCGCGGACAGCTTGGAAAAATCTTCCGCAAGATCGCTCCCCGCCGCCATGCCCCTGGCCACCGCTGGACGCTCGCTGAGCTCTTCAAACCAGCGCTTGAAGTATTTGAACTCATTGATGTCCTGTCCCTGGCCTTCCCAGTTAACCGTCCAGGGATAGCAGATCATGTCCGCGATCGTGTAGTGATCGCCTGCAATGTACGCATTGTCATACAGCCGATTATTCAACACCCCATAGAGCCGGTTCACCTCGTCGGTGAATCGTCGTATTGCATAGCTCTGATCACCCGCACTCTCATCGAGGCGACGAAAATGTCCACATTCGCCCGTTTTCGGTCCCTGATTCGCCATCTGCCAGATCAGCCACTGGTTGACCTCGTAGCGGCCCCGCACATCCTCTGGATAGAACTGACCGGCTTTCTCGGCGATGTACATCATCATCGCCCCGGATTCAAACACCGATACCGGCTCGCCACCGTCCGCCGGGGCATGGTCAATTAACGCCGGCATACGATTGTTCGGGCTCATGACCAGAAAATCCGTCGTAAACTGATCCCCGCGGCCGATATTGCAGGGCACCAGCTTGTATGGCATCGCGCACTCTTCCAGGAGAATCGTGACCTTCTTGCCGTTTGGTGTCGGCCAGTAGTGCAGATCGATCATGGTTCAGTACCCCCTTTGCCTGATTCGGAGCAGCCTAGCAAGAAACGGCAGGCCACAGCTATCCGGCAGCGTGCCGCTCAATCTTGCACGACGTTGGGCTAATCTGGCACATGCAAGCAGATTGTTGAACCTGCAAAAAACTGTGAATTGCGTCACAAAACCGAACATCCGATTGCTTTAGCGTGGTTAAAGTGTGAACGAGAGCACATTTTAGCGGGACGGGACTCATGGGTTTAAGGAAGTATCTTTATTTAGTGGCGACCATCGGGATCACTTTCGCCGGTTCTGCGGCGGCAGGCGGCATCGCCCGCTGGGTGGACGAAAACGGTGTCACGCATTTCGGCAACCCTCAATTTGCACCAGCAGGCGAAGGATCCCTGATCGAAATTGCAGCCATCAACATCATGGACGTTCCCGTCGCCCCCCCCCGCGCGCAACCCGGCGCACACCACCACGAGTGGTCACGATCGAGCGGCCGGCCAAGCGCAACAAACGCGGTTGGCAGGGATATTATTCGAGCTCTCGATCCAGGAACAGTTCTCGCAGACGCCGCGGTAGATAACGCGCAACTCCGCCAACCATCTGGCCACCAAGCCGGGCGGCGGATGTAGTTGAGTGATAGGCTCACGCCATGAAAGCGATGATCATGGAGCGCATCGTCGATCTGCACGAGGAAGATGAACCACTCACTTTCGTTGATCTTCCAGACCCGCAGCCCGCCACGGGTGAGGTGCTTGTTGCGATAAACGCCTGCGGTGTATGCCACACCGAACTCGATGAACTCGAAGGTCGGACACCACCCCCGAGACTGCCCGTTGTGCTTGGCCATGAAGTCATCGGTCGGGTTGTCGCACTCGGTGACAACGTTCGGACACACCGTATTGATGACCGGATCGGAGTGGGCTGGATCCACCGGTCATCAGGCGGCATTGAGGAAAACCTGAGTCCACAGTTTGTCGCAACCGGGCGCGACGTGAACGGTGGCTATGCGCAACTGATGACCGTCCCGGCGGACTACGCATTCGCCATTCCCGAGGAGTTTACCGACGCGCAGGCAGCGCCGCTGTTGTGCGCGGGTGCCATCGGCCACAGAGCTCTCAAACTAACTGGCCTGGAAGACGGTCAGCGTCTTGGCTTAACCGGCTTCGGAGGTTCTGCGCACCTGGTGGCGCAACTCGCTCGCCAGCGCTTTCCGAACTGCGAGATCTACGTGTTCGCTCGCGATGAAAATGCGCGTGCTCACGCCCGCTCGCTCGGCGCGGTCTGGACAGGAGAAACAAGCGAACGCGCGCCTCACTTACTCGATGCCATCATCGATACGACTCCCGCGTGGGCGCCGGTCGTTGCAGCGATGGCAAATCTCAAACCCGGTGGGCGTCTGGTTATCAACGCCATTCGTAAAGAGGACGCCGATAAACAGGCACTCCTGTCGCTGAGCTATCATGAGCATCTGTGGATGGAGCGGGAGATCAAATCAGTGGCGAACATCACGCGCTTGGACATAGCAGAATTTCTCCAGGCGGCGGCTGAGTTTTCGATCAAACCTGAAGTCGAAACATTCCCGTTGCAGCAGGCCAATCGGGCACTGGTTGAACTCAAACGCGAGCCGGTGCGCGGCGCCAAAGTCCTTCTGATATGAAGGTCTATGGTGACGTGGTTTCGGGCAATTGTCTCAAAGTGCAATACACAGCCGATTATCTTGCCATTGCCTACGAATGGATCCCTATCGATATCCAGCAGCAGGAGAGCCGGAGCGATGAATTTCTGGCACTCAACCCGGCAGGACAGGTTCCCCTGATCGTTCTGCCCGACGGTCGAACGCTCGCCCAATCCAATGCCATCATCGGGTTTCTGGCGGCAGGTTCAGCGCTCCTGCCGGGCGATCCCTATGATCTTGCAAAGGTAAACGAGTGGTTGTTCTGGGAACAATACAGTCACGAACCCTACGTAGCCGTTTGCAGGTTCGCGATGAAATACCTGGGTAAGTCTGCAGAAGAGCGGGAGCCCTGGCGGGTTGAACGCGGAGAAATTGCGCTCGACCATCTTGAAAACGCGTTACAAACCACTCAGTGGCTGGCCAGCGCGAGTTTCACCATCGCTGATATCGCGCTACTTGCTTACACGCGCCTGGCCGCGGAAGGCGGGTTCAATCTTGCCGCCCGACCGCAGGTGCGAGCATGGATCGAGCGCTGCGAAGGACAACTCGATATCAAGCGCGCGGACGACACATCTTGAGATAGATTATTGTCGATAGCCCGGCGGATCCAAATATCATGCACATCACCATGATCTGATATCTCGCGGCGACAATAGGCGATACTCCCGAGAGGATCTGACCCGTCATCATGCCGGGAAGTGACACGAGCCCCACCGCGAGCAGCCCATTGATCTGAGGTATGAGGGCGGCGTCCAGCGCAATCCGCTGTGCCCGGGTGAAATCCGATATTTTCTGAAGTTCGGCTTCGATACGCTCCGCAGCCAGGCTGACCGTGTTCATCGCGTTTGCGAAAATCATTCCAGCAAGCGGTACAACGATTCTTGGCTCGAACCAACTCGGCATTTCCAGGATCAACTGACTGACAATGGCGAGAATAGCCAACCCGCTGCTACCAATCGCAAGGAGTGTAATCAGATAAAGCCGGGCGGTGGTCTTCTCGAGAGGACGCAGCGCGATCCAGGCAGACACCGCGATCATGACCACAATCACCAGCACGATGATCCAGGGATTTTTCGTATCGAATATGTACGTGAGCACATAGCCGATAGCAAGGAGCTGCAACAGCATACGGCCGTTCGCATACAGTCCACCGAGTGCATCGAGTGACCAGCGATACATCATGAACAACACGATCGCCACAGGAATGAAACCCACGAGCAGATTGACGATCGGAATTACAGGAAGGCCGGTCATACCGAGCCATAGTAGGCCAAAAGAACGGGACAGGCAGCATCCGGATTTCTCCTACGAGCAAGCAGGCCAAAGTCTTTACTCGCAGCATTCGCGAAGGAGACATCGACCACTTGGGGTGTCAGCAATTTCTGGATAGTGCCTGTCCCATATAAAAAGTTCGGCTGGTGCCTGTCCCCAAACAGCGAATATCGTTGATAATCCGGGAAGGGAGGATTTGAAATGCCAGAATACAAATTAGGCCTGCATCATCTGCTGAGCGTGGTCTCGAGCGTTGTGCTGCTCACGCTGCATCTGGCGGCGAACGCCGCTTCGCAGTCGATTCCGCAACATGCACTCAGTTCCGTGCAGATGCGGGAGGCTGCTACGATATTTATTGATTCGCTCACCGCAGCGCAACGAGAAACAACGGTCTTCAGTCTGGAAACTGATGCGCGGGCAACCTGGTCGAATCTGCCGACGCTGATGGCTGAGCCGGTTGGACTGCTGCTGGCGGACATGTCCGATGAACAACGGCTTGCCACCCACCGTCTTCTGCGAGCATCGCTGTCCAGCCAGGGCTACGCTAAGGTGGCAGGAATCATGCTGCTTGACGACGTACTTCGGCAGGAGGCGATGCAGCAACTCGACAGCGACCCGGCGAGCAGAGAAGATCTATTTCGCGTGGCTATGGCTGCTAATAGAAGCTCAGCTAACTACGCCGTTGCACTGTTTGGAGACCCCGACAGCGATGACTGGGGCTGGAAGATGACCGGGCATCACCTGGCGGTGAATTTTACAGTAGCCAAAGGCCGCGTTGGATTCACCCCGATGTTTCTCGGCAGCTCGCCCACCACGGTCGAGCAGGGCTCACTTGTTGGCTGGATGGCGTTGTCCCACGAAGGCTCCCGCGGTGTTGAGTTCATGCAATCTCTGTCGCCCGCCCAGCAGAAAATCGCAAAGATCCATGACACAGCAGCCGCGGATGTATTTGAAGGGCCGGGCCGGCGAGCAAGCCTTGCTGACTACGAAGGTCTGCAAGTGCAATCCCTGAACGCCGGCCAGAAATTGTTGCTGCGGATTCTAGTGACGGAATACGTCAGAAATGCCGATTTCGACAGCGCCGATGCCCAGCTCGAGCTGATCGATCAGGCTGGCTGGAAGAATCTCTGGTTCTCCTGGCGCGGCCCGGTTGCGCTGGATGGAGAGTTCTACTATCGGGTCCATGGACCGCGAATACTCATTGAGTACAACCGGCAAAATCCCACCCATGATCACGCCGTCGTGCGCGATCCACAAAACGACTACGGTGAAGCCTGGCTGGAACACCACTACAAGGAATTTCACCCGTCAATCGAGGAGGCCATCAACGCCGCTCGTCTACGAGCCGCCGCACAGCGTTAAACTCACGATACCGAGACCGGCAGGAGGTCATCATGATCGATCACAGCAGAATCAAGGTGTGGCTGGCCTGCTTAGGGATGAGCGTGTCAGCCGTGCACAGCGCATCGGCACAGCAGGCTGCGATTAATCTCGACTTCGCCTACTTCATGAATGAGGTACAGCCGGTGTTCCTGGTCAAGCGCAACAACAACGTGCGCTGCATTCAATGCCACACACGCAGTAGCGCTTTTCGCCTGCAGCCACTGGAAGGCGGCGCGCTATTCTGGAGCGAAGAGCAGTCGCGATTGAACTACGCGTCCGCCAGCGCATTCGTCGTGCCGGGCGCTGACCCGCTTGAGAGTCGATTGTTGACCCACCCACTGGCGCTAGATGCCGGTGGCGACCCTTTCCATGGTGGTGGCAAACATTTCGCGAGCCAAAGTGATCCGGAGTGGCGAATCATCGCAGACTGGGTCGCGGGCCGGACCAGCCGCAGAACGCCTACGAAGTTCGTGACGCGCATCGTTCAGACCAATGCCGCGGGCAGTGATTCTTACGTTATCGATCCAGCGAGCAATCAGGTTGTGGGAATCATCGACGATATTGAAATTCCACACGGCATCACCTCCGCCCCCGATGGCAGCCAACTGTATATCTCCAACGAATCGCGCCACAGCCTCGACGTCGTGGATTCACGCACGCTGAAAGTGAAACGTCGAATTCAACTCAGTGGCCGCCCGAACAACGTGGCGGTCAGCAAAGACGGCAGCAAAGTTTATGTCGCCATCATGGAGATGCCGGGTTCTGTGGACATTATCGATACCGCGACGATGACGAACATAAAAACACTGCCAGTGGATGGCGCTATCCACAACGTCTACGTCACCCCCGATGGCCGCCACGCAGTTGCCGGATCCATCCACACCCGTACTATCAACGTCATCGATACGACCACAGACGAACTCGTATGGAAGCTGGCCATGGGTGCCGGGATCCGACCAATGACATTTGACACGCACCCCGACGGCTCCACGAAGAACATCTACGTCCAGCTTTCCGGCTTCCACGGCTTCGTCGTCATCGACTTTGTCAAACGCGCCGAAATCGCGCGCGTCGAACACCCTCCGATCGCAGGCCAGGAAGCGCATCGGGATGGATTGCAGGGGGCACCCGCACACGGTCTAGCGGTCTCTCCGAATGGCCAGACCCTGTGGTCAACGAGCAAAGTCTATAGTCACGTTTACGTACATTCGCTGCCTGATCTTACAGAAGTTGGCCGGGTCTTCGTCGGCCAACACCCCGAGTGGATCACGTTCACACCTGATGGCAAGTTCGCCTATATTGGCGCAGCCGGTGACAATGCGACCTACGTTGTCGACACCAAAAAGCTGCAGGCAGTCGCACGAATTGCGGTGGGTCAGGTACCAAAGCGAGTCGGCACTGTGCTCATGGCCGTCGACTAATCGCTGGATTTCGGCTCTGCAACGACACCAACTGCTGACTCTGCCTGAGCAGAGCGTCGTCCAAACCAGTGCCAGACCAATGTTGCGGTAACGATCAGCAGCACCCCATTGACCACGAATGCTAACTCCGCCGCCAGATACTCATAAATCAAGCCTCCCGTGAGCGGTCCGAACGCAGCACCCACACCGGCTGCAGCCTCTTTGTAGCCAAAGATCCTGCCGCGATTGGATTCTTCCGTCATGTCACCAAGCAGTGCATCCTCAGCCGGGCTGGCGGTCGCCCAACCGGCGGCAAACAGTGTGTAGACCACGGCAACCCATATGATTTCCGGCATCCATGGCAGGAGCAACGAGACAATGCCGGCCGTCGCTATTCCCGTTGCGATCAACGGCGCGCGACCATATCGGTCCGCCCAGCGACCCGAATAATTCGGCAGAATGGCATACACGATCCCAGCAGGAAAAAACGCAAACGCCAACGACCATATCGAAAGATCAAACTTGTCCTGCAGGTAGATCAGATAGATCGGCTCAATCAGCGCGCTGGCAAAATTGGACAAAGTCACGATCAACAGCAAACGGATCAGAAGCGGATCCAGTTTGATCGGGGGTAAGTCACCTGCCGCGCTATCCGTGGGGCCGGCCGTTTCTTTCACACGCCAGACGGAAATTACAAATCCAACCAGCGCAGCAACCGCATATCCGGAAAATGCAATTTGCCATGCTTCGGCAATTGGGAGCATGCCAATCAGCGTGAATCCATAGAACCCACCCAACATACCGCCCTGCACCGAGACGCTGCTGAGACGTCCCATCTGTCGCCCGCGATCTCCGGTCGTTGTCAGATCCGCAATAATCGTTCGCGCAGATACCCACATCAGGGACGCCCCGATGCCCTGTAGAAACCGGGCCACGTAGAAGTCTCCCAGCGAGTTCGCACCGCTGAAGGTATACATCGCCAGGGCGTAGAACAAAAAGGCAACCGTAAAGAACCAGCGTCGACCGTAGCGATCCAACGCCCAACCCACGACCGGCCGAATCAGCAACATCGTTAAAGTGAACGCTGTATACATCCCGCCAATCTCTACCGCATCCGCACCGAGGCTTTTGGCATAGATCGGTAATCCGAAATTCAGAAAGACAAACGCAACAGAACCAAAGAACACCGGTGTCAGGTACATCATCTGCGCAACACCGACCCAGGAAACCAATCATTCACAGAGAGATTTTCAATCATTTGCCATACCGGACTGAGATCGTGTTTCCAGCTATTGAACCTGACGGCTTATCCATCGTATGTTCGTTCCTCAGTTCATACACCTTTATCTCAGGGGGACACACATGTCATCCACGGCATTGCCGCAGAGGAGCCGAAACTACCAGAATTCCGTGATGTCGAGTGCGCGATGGGATGCTTTCGAACCACGCGACGACGATATCATCATCACCACATCCTACAAAGCAGGCACTACGTGGATGCAGGGCATCTGTGCAGCTCTGGTTTTCCAGCAACCTCGGCCGCCTGTTCCGCAGGATGAACTCACACCGTGGATTGATGCCAACTTTGCCCCGATCGATGAAGTGATCGAACAACTCGACGGCTTGCAGAATCGACGCTACATCAAGACCCATTGCCCACTTGATGGCACTCGCTACTACGCCAACGTCAAATACATCTTCGTGGGGCGTGATGGGCGGGATGTTTTCCTGTCCATGTGGAATCACTGGAACAACATGAATCCAGAATTCATCGATGACCTCAACAACGCAGACGATCAAGTCGGCCCAAAGCTGCCTCATCCCCCAGCAGAGATCGGACCTGCGTTTGATGAGTGGATGGAGCGTGGTTCGTTTGAGTGGGAACTCGACGGCTACCCGTTCTGGTCGCACCTTTACCACGCACAATCCTGGTGGGACTTCAAACACCTCGACAACATCCTGTTCGTCCATTTCGCCGACCTGCTCGCGGACATCGATGGAGAGATGCGGAAAATATCAGCCTTCCTCGACATCCCAGTGAACGAAGAGGTATGGCCGAGTCTGGTGGAAGGCGTGTCGTTCAAGGAGATGAAATCAAATGCTCGGCACATGGCACCGGGTTCGACTCATGGCTTGTGGAAAGACGACTCGAAATTCTTTCATCGCGGTGCCAACAAGCGCTGGTTGGAGATATTCAGTGAGCAGCAGATTCAGCGCTATGAGGAAATTGCCGCAGAGCGTCTCGAGGCCGATCTGGCACGGTGGCTGGCGCACGGTAATCAGCGCCCATAGCTGGACTCAAAAAACCTCACCCAGCATGAAGGTATCAATCAGACCAACAATCTCATAGGCTACCTCTTCGATTATCAGCGGTTCGAACCTGGTTCGGGCCGCGCCCTGTCGCATTAATCGCAAGACCGAGCGTTGTGTCATTTTGCCTTCTAACGATCGAATTTCGATGTTCTCGGCTCTGCCCTGGGTCGAAATTGTAAAGCCAATGGATACCGCCATTGGTTTGACGTTACCGCTGACGCTCATCGAGCCTGGAATCCTGATCGGAGTCCAGAAGACCCTTTGACACAAGCGCGCTTCCAGTTGCTGATGTGTCTGAAAGCTACGCCGAGTACAAATTGTTCCGTTACACGACAGGCAATGTGAGAGTAGCCTGGGTCGCATTTCCAGAATTTTCGGCAGGACGCGTGGTTTCAACACCGCGAACTCGCATACTGCCATGCGCTCGTGATCGATTGGCCAGCTGCCACAGTGACGAATGCCTTCAACGACCACTTCCTCGAGAACGGCACTCGCTGCAATACTGTTGAACGGCACCAGCCACAGTACGACGATTGCCAGCGCTACCTTTGAAGTTCTATGACTACAAATCGACCTGGTCTCCACGTATTGGCAACGGTACTACTTCAACAGCGGATCACCCTTAGGCAGCGACCGGGCATGCCACATCGCCAGTCTGTGTCTGACGGATTTCTGTGAAACCTGTTCTTCGGGTAGCGGTGCGATGAGATTGTCG
>JAPUFN010000415.1 GCA_027293665.1 Gammaproteobacteria bacterium
GCGTGGATTATGGTAGCACGGTGTCGTGTTACCAGCCGACGGCCGACGGTGCGGCCTGTGGCGCCTGCGACAGTTGCCGCCTGCGCCGGCAGGGCTTCGCCGCCGCCGGTGTCAGCGATCCGACCCGGTATGTCTGATTGATGGCGTCCGGCCTGGATAGTCCGGTGGAAAAATTGGTGGGTCGTGAGAGACTCGAACTCTCGACCATCGGGTTAAAAGCCCGGTGCTCTACCAACTGAGCTAACGACCCAAAGCGGGGTGCATGAAAAAAAGAGCGCGAATTGTAGTCATCGAACCCTCCCTAAACAACCCTTCCTGACAACCTCTGCGAGTATCTCTTCAACCGGCGAGTGCCACCAGCTTGGCGCGGGTGGCCTCATCGGCCGGATAGAACGTCTCAACGGAGAGTTCTTCCAGGGTGACCCATTGCGCGGCGCCGAAATGAGCCAGCATCGTGAACAGCGAATAGCGCTCGCCGTGGAGCTCCATTGTCATGCTGATCGCAGGTGCCGGGGCGCTGCTCCAGTTAGGGTTCTGCCAGTGGGCGGGTGCCTGGGGATGCTGGATGATTTCTTCAATCAGCTGCGGCAGCCGGGGGTCTCTGGGATTCACCAGGAGCGCGCGGCGGGCACGTTGCAGGAAGGTGAACGTCAGCTCCTCCCAGTTGACGATGAACGGTCGTAAGCCTTCGTCTGCCAGACAAAGTCTGATCACCTGAAAATCGCTGGGTGAGCCCATCGCCTCGAGGGCCTCGAACATGTCGACGAAGAGCGAAAAGAAGCGCATTGCTGCGTTGTTGATCATGAACATGTTCCAGCTGCCGTCGATGACGAAAGCCGGAAACGGCTCATGATGGTCGAGTGTCGCCTGCAACGCGTCCAGGAAAATGCGGCTCGACTCCCCGTCGAGGGGCTGTTCTGAATACGCGGCCGAATACCCTGCGCTGTGCAGCAGCACGTTGCGTTCGCGCAGCGGGATATCCAGTGAGTCCGACAGTGCGAGCACGGTTGCCCGGCTCGGCTGGGAGCGGCCGGTTTCCAGAAAACTGATGTGGCGCTGCGATATGCCGGTTTGGGTTGACAGCGAAAGCTGGCTGATTCGGCGGTGATTGCGCCAGTCGCGCAGCACCGAACCAAAGTCCGTGATCGCCGGGGTAACGGCGCGGTGAGTGGCACTGTTTGTGGTCACGGCGGGACTCCAGATTGGCGGGGAGTTGCCCAGTTTAGCGGTTGTCTGATTCAGGACAATTACTTCAGAGGTAATTGGCGCGATTACCTGCCTGGGCTAGGGTAACCGCACCCTGACTGAGGAGTCGATAATGAAAAATGTCTACCTGATCCTGGCCATCCTCGGAGCTATCGTGCCATACGTGTTCTTCGCGCAGTTCTTTGCCGAGGCAGGCTTTGACGCGGTAGGCCTGCTGGTGGCTGGGTTTGCCAATGGTGCGGCCGCTGGCTTCAGCGCGGATCTGTTTTTCAGCTCATTTGTGTTCTGGCTGTACATGTTCAAGCGCGAAGCAGGCCCATCGCCGTGGTTGTTTATTGTTCTGAATCTGACGATTGGCCTCTCGTGTGCTCTGCCGGCCTATCTGTATGCAGGGCTTGTTCGCGCGGAAACCTGATTCAATCGGCAAAGCAATTGCGTTCGGTATGGCGGTACAGAAACTGCCAGATCTCGCCATCAACGGCGGTGTCAGTCTGTTCCGCCCAGCGATGCAGCTCGATAAGCAGCGCCATGCCTTCATCGTGCCAGGTGCAGACGTCGGCCAGCTTGAGACTGGCAGGTTCGCTGGCGGCGAATTCTGCCCGCTCGGTGGCCCCGGGTGCTGCGCTTGCTTGAGCAAACAGGTCCCGTAACTCGGCGATGTCTGCGAACCGATTGGCGATGGCGCGTTCGAAATCTTCTGCCAGCGCGCCCATGAGCAAGCTGATGAGACCCGCGTTTGCCATGCCGTAGGTGGAGCCGACTTCGGGCAGCACGTCGAGTGCGAGCTTTCCAGCGAGTTCGGCCAATGCTTTGCCGGGTTCGGGGATCATTGCAGAGGCTCCGAATACTGGTGGCGTGACGCAGGATTCAGTCGATCGACGACAATACGGTTGTGCCGATCCGTCATCAGCCAGCCTGCGACTGCGAGGATCGGCTCTTTGCTCTCGCCGTGGGCAAAGTCCTCGGTGGATGAAATCCAGATGGCCAGGCCTTTGAGAGAGGCAAACACCTGCCACCAGCGAAACGCGTCGGCATCTACCTCCATATTGCTCGCACGCTGCCAGATCGCCATGGCAGCTTTGCGCTGCAGCAGACCACCGGCGAGCACTTTGTCCGGCCAGGCCCACAACGGATCGAAAGACCAGGCCAGATCCTCCAGCGGGTCGCCGATATGTGCCATTTCCCAGTCCAGAATCGCCGGAATTTCACCCGCGGCGTTGTAGAGGAAATTGCCAGAGCGGTAGTCACCATGAACCAGACACAACTGCCCTGACGGTTCGGGCAGCCGTTTTTCCAGCCAGCGGATCGCCGCTTCAGCCACGGGCTGTGGTTGTAACGCATCTGCGCGAATCACCCCGCTCCAGTACTCCAGTTCGCGTGCTGCCGGATGCTCAGGAACCGGCATGAACTCGTGCACGCCGAGTTCTTCTATATCCATGGCGGCAAGACGGCCCAGGAGCGACCATTTCAGCTCGCCGAGTTTGTCACGAACCTCGGCGAACGGTGAGATGGCGAAATTAGTCGTGGCAGTTTCACAGCCGGTGATCTCCGCCATCAGCGAAAACGGTCGATCGAGCACTGCGGGATCTTCTTCGAGCAGCAGGGGTTCGGGTACCGGAAAACCACAGCGATGTACGGCCTCATAGGTTTTGAATTCCAGTGCGCGCTCGGTGTCGATCAGGCTGGTCACCGGATCACGGCGCAGAATGACCCCCCGCGGTGCCTGCTCAGCCCCTCTTGCGAGTTGCACGCGATAGGTTTCGCGCGACGCGCCACCCGGGATCTGCTCGATGTCCGACAGGACTAACGGTTCCTCCCAGACACGGCTGAGGTAGGTTGCAAGCCGGTTGCCGAGATCAGTCAGCGCAGGAGTCATGGACGCGGCTGGCTGGGGCTGTAGGTTTCTGCCATGTGGCCGTTACCGTGGGTGAGATCGGTTAAGTTAGCGGTTTTGCAACCCTCCTTGCAATTGCAATACAGTGTGACCGAAGGACCAGGGGAGGCTTAAGGAGATGGCAGATACTCTCGCAGGTCAGCACGTGCTGATTACGGGTGGTGGCAGTGGGATCGGTTTTGCGAGCGCGGTGGCGTTTGTTGCTGACGGTGCCAGCGTGAGCATCGTGGGCAGGAACGCAGAAAAGCTTGAGCGCGCGGCCGCCGAGTTGGCGGTCCCGGATCGGGTGCACGTGTTTACCGGTGATGTGGGTGATGAATCGCAGCTCGCGGCAATCGTTACCGCGGCAAATGAGATCGCGCCGCTCACCGTTGCTCTCGCCAACGCAGGCACCGGGGACATCGCGCCGCTCATGGTCACCGAAGATGACAACTGGCAAAAGGTGCTGCAGACGAATCTGGCTGGCACTTTCTACACGTTCAAGCATGCGGCCAAAGCGATTGCTAAGGCGGGTGGTGGTGCGATGTGCGCGATCTCTTCAATCGCAGGTGTGCGCACTCACAGATTCATGCACGCATATTGTGTGAGCAAAGCTGGTATCGACATGCTCGTGCGAACCACGGCAGATGAACTCGGGGTTGCCGGTATAAGGGTGAACAGTGTCTGTCCGGGCCTTGTGGATACCGAGATTGCCAAGGGACTTTTTGCACATGAGCAAGTCCATCAGGATTATCTGGATTGCATGCCGCTTGGGCTCAGTGTGGACGGCGGCCACCACTTACGGCGTGGACCAGATTACGAGCCCATCTCGAACGCGGCTTTTGGCGCTGACATAACACGGGGGATTGTATGAGTTTGAGTGAGTTGAGCCGGTCGATTGCCGGCAAAGTGGCAA
>JAPUFN010000416.1 GCA_027293665.1 Gammaproteobacteria bacterium
GCGCCGACCAATCGCTGATTTCGTCCGCCGAGTCGATGCTGCGGACCGGTTCGCCCATCTCGCCGTTGGGCGACAGCGCATAGACCGGTAGCGCGAATGCAGCCGCAAGGCAGCCGCTGGAGACGGCCGCGAGGATACGGCTAAGCGGATTCGTTTTCATTCTATACATTGTTTGGCTCCCTGCCGTTCATTCCCTGTCTTTGCTTCCTGAGTGGTCAGTCGTCCAGACCACAACTTGCCTGCGTGGATGCGGGCCCGCAACGGTTTTCCACCCATGCACCAATCTATGACCTGCTTCCTGAACGTTGCCTGAACGCGGCCGGGCAATTGCCGGCCCGCGCCTCGTGCTGATTGTAATTGTAAGGGAGGTACAATAGGCACCGTCAATTGGTGGGGTTGTGTGATGGGGAAAATCTGGCTGGCGTCGGCCTGTATCGTTTACGGTTTAGCAGCGTCCGCGAGCGACGCCATCGTCGAGTATGTCGAGGCCGATGCGCAAAGCAGCATCGAGCTTGCTCAGTCGATCTGGGAATTTGCTGAGCTCGGTTACCTCGAAGAACGCAGCTCCTTGCGCCTGCAGAGATATCTCGGCGAGCGCGGGTTCAGCATCGAAGCTCCAGTAGCGGGAATGCCGACTGCGTTTGTCGCAAGCTACGGTCAGGGTAAACCGGTAATCGGCATTCTCGCGGAGTTCGATGCATTGCCGGGACTTTCTCAGGCCGCACAGCCCAGCCGTGCGCCGATCAACGAAAATGCTCCCGGCCATGCCTGCGGTCACCATCTATTCGGCGCAGCGTCCGTGGCAGCTGGCGTTGCGGTAGTCCAATGGCTCGAGGCAAGCGGCCAATCCGGTACCGTGCGCGTCTACGGCACGCCTGCCGAGGAGGGTGGCTCAGGCAAGGTCTACATGACACGCGTGGGTCTTTTTGAGGATGTCGACGTCGTCCTGCACTGGCACCCGAGCGATCGCAACAGCGCAGCCCCCTCCAGTTCCACTGCGAACAAGTCCGGCCGATTCACGTTCCACGGCATCGCAGCACATGCAGCGGCGGCGCCCGATCGTGGCCGCTCGGCACTCGATGGGGTTGAATCCATGAACTACATGGTCAATCTCATGCGGGAGCACGTGCCCTCTGACACTCGCATCCACTATGTGATCACCGATGGCGGAGATGCACCGAACATCGTGCCGGAAACCGCCCAGGTTTTTTACTACGTGCGCCATCCCAAGGTGGCCAGAGTGATCGAACTTTTCGAACGCGTCGTGACAGCAGGTCGGGCGGCCGCGCTCGGTACCGATACCCGGATGGATTACGAAGTGATTCACGGCAACTACCCCCTGCTGCCCAACGATGCGCTTGCCCGGATTGTGGATCGCAACTTGCGCATCCTCGGTGGAATCAGCTACGACGCGGCGGAAACCCGCTTCGCCGAGGAGATACGAAGCACCCTGCTGGGTGAAGTATTGCCGCTGGCATCGGCGGCCGAGGTGCAGCCGTTCGTGTTCCGCCAGGGCATGGGTTCTACCGATGTCGGTGACGTCAGTTGGAACGTACCGACCGTTGGCTTCGGAACTGCCACCTGGGTGCCCGGCACGCCTGCGCACAGCTGGCAGGCGGTCGCCGCAGGCGGCACGAGCATCGGCCACAAGGGTATGCTGCTGGCCGCCAAACTCCTGGCGCTGACGGCGCAGAATCTGTTCGAAGACCCGGCTCTGATCAAAGCTGCGGCGGCGGAGTTAAAGGAGCGTCAGGGGCTCGATTTCGACTACAGCCCACTGTTGGGCGACCGCGCTCCGCCGTTGGATTATCGATTGTGAAAGTGGCCCTGCTGCATCCTGGCGAGATGGGGGTGAGCGTCGGGGCTGCACTGCTCAGTTGCGGGAACGAGGTGTATTACCTGCCCGCGGGGCGCAGTGATGCGACACTGGCGCGGGCGCGTGGCGCCGGTTTCGCGGCCTGTTCGAGCCTCGCCGAACTGGTTGCTGGCGTGGACATGATTGTGTCTATCTGTCCACCGCACGCTGCACTTGCCCTGGCCGAAGACGTGATGGCTGCGCAATTCACTGGTGTCTTCGTCGATGCCAATGCCATCTCGCCGGCGAGCGCCCGGCTGTTGCACGAACGTGTGGGTGTGAACTTCGTCGATGGCGCCATCATCGGCCCACCCGCCACCACAGCCGGTTCAACGCGGCTCTATCTTGCCGGTGAGCGAGCCGCCGCAGTGGTCGACTGCTTCAGTACAAGCGTACTTGATGCCCGAGTCGTCGCAGGTGGAGCGGGTTGCGCGTCTGCTCTGAAAATGTGCTACGCCGCCTACACCAAGGGCACCAGCGCCTTGCTGCTGGCCGTGCGTGCATTGGCGGCTGCTGAAGGAGTCGATTCGGCGCTGCTGGCCGAGTGGGACATTTCTCAGCGCGATCTCCGCACTCGCAGTGCCGGTGCCGCGCGCGGCACTGCACGCAAGGCCTGGCGGTTCGTCGGTGAGATGGAAGAAATCGCGAACACTTTCAACGATCAGGCGCTACCGGCGGGGTTTCACCAGGCCGCCGGTGAGATATACCGCCGCATGATCGGTCTGCAGGACGCCGCCGAACCCACCCTGGAAGACGTCGTCACCGCCCTGAACCGCGACTGACACCTAGTTCTATATTGCGAGCGGCTGCAGTGAGAGTCTTTCAGTTCTGGTAGACGCGCTGTGGCTGGAGAGGGGCCTCCTCGCACGGAGCGATTGGGCGAGGAGCGTATAGAGCCCCCTCGGCTCCAGTGCGATTGCCGGAGCATTGTTGTCAGAATCCGGAATGGGTACCTGTTGTTGTCAGGCCAGGTCGTCGACTGAAGTTAGCTGTCAGACGGCTCGGCAGCTGCGTCGCACGTCCAGCCCCAACTTTCGAGCTTTGAGACGAATTCATCTGCCCGGGCCTCGCAATAGCCGGCTTCGTTGGTAGCGCGCCACAAAGTTTCCAGAGTTCCGTCACCG
>JAPUFN010000417.1 GCA_027293665.1 Gammaproteobacteria bacterium
GGGAAACGCACCGTCATATTCCCCACTATGCGCAACATCGAGAAACTCGGACATTTCGCCACCGTGCAGGCAGCCGTTGATGCCACAGACGGCATCACGCCGGTCACCGTCCTGCCCTGGATGGAAAAGCGGGATGACGGCGCCTACCTGTGTATTCCGGTGGCGGCCGGCTATGACATCTCCGAAGAACAGATGCCGGAGCGATCGGGCGAGTAGTCGGTGTAAATCTCCATGATGCGAGCGGCAGGCGTCTTGCACCCGTTTAGGCAAACTCGTACCGTGTTGCGTTTTCCTCCGAAGGAGCACGCATAATGGCCACGCCCGCCGACAAGCTGGAGCAAGGCGCTGCAGTCCTGTATGACGTGAGCGACCACGTCGCAACGATCACCTTCAATCGACCCGATCAGCAGAACACCATCAGCGGTCCCATGCTCGCGAGCCTCACCGAGTACCTGCTCGCAGCAGATGCGGACCAGGATGTGCGCGCCATCGTGATCATCGGCAGCGGACGCTTCTTCTGTGCCGGGCTCGATTTGCGCGGCAGCGACATCACCTCAGGACTTTCGAAGCAGAATTCGAGTGCCAACAATCTGGATTTACGCAACACGCCTCCAACCGTGCTGCACAATCTGGATACCCCGACAATCTGTGCTCTGAACGGCTCGGCAGCTGGCTACGGCATGGATCTGGCGCTCGGCTGCGACATCCGGCTCATGGCGGACTCTGCAAAGCTCGCGGCCGCCTTCACGGCACGCGGCGTTGTGCCGGAATCCGGCGGTACCTGGATCCTGCCGCGTCTACTCGGCTGGTCGAAGGCGGCAGAAATCATTTTCACTGGTCGGACTCTGTTGGCCGATGAGTGCGAATCCCTCGGCCTCGTCTCGCACGTTGTGCCAGCCGATGAAATAGCTCAGACGGCGCGGGATCTGGCCCTGGAAATCTCCGCGAATGCACCGATGGCGGTGCAGGCATCCAAACGAATGATGCGCATGGGGATGAACGAAACCTTCAACGACCATATACACCACGTGTTCCTGCAATTGTTGCCGCTATTCCGCTCAGAAGATTTCAAAGAAGGCATGACCGCCTTCATGGAGAAACGCAAAGCAGAATTCAAGGGCCGCTAGGTGCTATCGCGCGACCTTTCGCATCGACTTGGAGTTCAGGCAGTAAAAACGCTGATATTCGCGGATCGAGACAAGGGGTAAACCACCACGACTGGCCGCCGCCAAGTATGGGGTCTTCTCTGAGGTAAACGCAGCCGTGCTCAGTTTTGAACACTTCCCCGAATGCGTCGATGTGGCGGTACTCTTCGGGCGAAAGACCGTTGACTGCCCTGTGCCGTGCCGCAAGAAGCTGCTGGCGGCTTCGGGTTTCCCGGCGCGTGGCAACTCCCGACTGCAATTCCGGCGCGAACGCAAAAGTCTTTGCGTCAGCGGCTGACACGGTGGAGTCGATGATCTTTTTCCAGTTCGCCGGACGCTTCAGGTTCAGCGCACGAGCGGCTGGCTCGAGTTGAACCTGGTTTTCAACCGGGCGCACGACAATCTCCGTTGCGATCTCAGGCGGTAGTCGCGGCGTTATCGGAACTTCAGGCGGCGTCTCCTCGGGTAACGGCTCCGGGGTCTGCGCTGGGGCTGGTTCATTTGCAGGAGTGAGTGGCTGGCTGGCAAGCTCGATTTCCAGAACCAGCGGTGGCGGACGACCGGGCTCTGCCACCGGCCACCACCACAAGACAGCTGCGTGCAGCATTACCGAGACAATCAGGCCAAAGTAGAATCTGCTGGTCCACCCCATGGAGTGTGGATATATCAAATAGCCGCTGTAATTTCCGTTTCGAATTGTGTCTGAACCGTAACGGCCTCAGCTTTCACGCATGTTGTGGTTCGGTTATGATCGCGCCCCACCGAATCGGGGCGTAGCGCAGTCTGGTAGCGCACTTGACTGGGGGTCAAGTGGTCGCAAGTTCAAATCTTGCCGTCCCGACCAATTTCCATATCTTTAGGGCTATCCAGCCTTTCCCCCGTTTACCGACTTGTTTCCGTGTCCCACAATCAGGGATTTGTCCCACAACTCCTTTTAGTGTGCGAACCGCGGACGGGATTCGAACCCGGTGTTTATGCCCTGTGGTGCCACGTAGTGCTAATAGAATGCGGGTTAGCAGGCACACAAAGGCACAGGACAGCTTACAAACGCGGAAAAAGTGTGGAACACCAGAACTACAGGCCGATCCAACAGAACAGGTCGTCCTCTGCGCCGTTTTTCTAGCCAAGGGCATTTACCATCGCGTGTTTCTCGCTCGGTGATAGTTCCGCTGCGGTCGCCGCGTTAGCAAGACACACCGCACCTACGGTAACTATGGTCAGCCACACATTCATGCTACGCCGACCGGCGTCGACCATACCGGACACCGATATCCTCAGTTTGATCCGCTGATGTCTTTCTGCAACGACTTCATCACTCGATCCAGGTTGAACGTGCCAGGTTCGGCACGTGGCGGGTAGTCCTTGAACGTGGCGATAAACCGACCCACGTAGGCTGCTGCGGGTGCAATTAGAAACAACCGCTCAAAGCGCCAGGTTTCGTACGCCCCGGACTCCCAATCTGCGCGCTCGAAAGGATCGCGGAGCAGATTGAACAACTTCGGAAAGCGCAGAGTTACATAAGGATCCTGCCAGACCTCCATGCCGTGGGCGCGCTGCTCGGTGAACATCAACTTCCACTGACCATAGCGCAGTGCCGAAAGCTGGCCATCGTCGGTGAAGTAGAACATCTCCTGTCTTGGGCCATTCGCTACCTCACCCGTGAAATAGGGCAGGAAATTGTAACCGTCCAGGTGGACGTTGAATCTCTTGCCACCGGCCCTGTGGCCTTTGAGCAGTTGCTCTTTGATGTCGGGCTCACCGGCTGCGGCGAGCAGCGTTGGCAGCCAGTCTTCCATGGAGATGATCTCGTTGGAAACCTGGCCCGGTTTGATCTTACCCGGCCACTTCACCATCATCGGCACGCGAAATCCGCCTTCCCAGGTCGTGTTCTTCTCGCCACGGAACGGCGTCGTACCGCCATCGGGCCAGGTGAACGTTTCAGCCCCATTGTCGGTGGAATACATGATGATGGTATTGTCGGCGATGCCGAGTTCATCCAGCTTGTTCAACAATTCCCCGACCATCCCATCGTGCTCTGCCATGCCGTCGGCATAGATGCCCTGACCGGTGACACCCTTCGACTCCTCTTTCAAACGCGTCCACACGTGCATGCGGGTGGTGTTGTACCAGACAAAAAATGGCTTATCGGCATTGTGGGCTCTGTCGATGAAATCCAGGGCGCGCACGGTTGTTTCTTCATCAATGGTTTCCATGCGCTTCATGTTCAACGGGCCGGTATCTTCGATTTTGCCGTCCGCGAGCGAATGGATGACACCTCGAGGGCCGAATTTCTTCGCGAATTCGGGATCGTCAGGGTAGTCCTCGTTCTCGGGTTCGTCTTCGGCATTCAGGTGGTAGAGGTTGCCGAAAAATTCGTCAAAACCGTGATTGGTGGGTAAATGTTCATCGAGATCACCGAGGTGATTCTTGCCGAACTGACCCGACATATACTCCTCGGGTAGAAGTTCAGCGATCGTCGGATCCAGTTCGCTGATTCCCTCAGGTGCGCCAGGTAATCCGACCTTCAACAGACCCGTTCGAAATGGACTCTGTCCGAGGATGAAGGTGGATCTTCCGGCGGTGCAACTGTTCTGCCCATAGCCGTGGTTGAACAGGATCCCGTCACTGGCAATGCTGTCGATGTTGGGGGTCTGGTAGCCCATCGCACCGCGGTTGTAGGCGCCAACGTTGAACCAGCCGATATCATCCCCCCAGATGACAAGGATGTTGGGCCGATCCTGGGCAAATCCAGCAGATGAGATCAGTAACAGCGCAAAGGCGGCAACGATACGAGTGCTCGTGCTCATGTTTTTCATTTCACTTTCCTTGTGCTTTTTTCCACGGAAGGGCATCGGTCAACGACCGAATTTCAAGAACCAGCGGCGGGTTCTGCCCGTCTCCCCACGTCGAAATTACCATGCTAGTCTGCAAAAAAACAGATGCAGTTCAGGGCCGGGAGTGCCGGTGTTTTCATTTAGCGGCGAGAAGCAGGTACTATCGGGGCGCGGGTCAGGGAGGAACACGTGAGCGCACGAGGCACCATCCAGATACTCAGGCAGAGCATGGCGAGTTCCATCATCGGTCAGGAACGGGTTGTCGCTCTTCCAGCTCAAACTGTCGTTGAAGCCTACACTCGCTCGGGATTCAGTTCGATCTGGAATCGAGCGATGGATCGCTTTGAGAAAGCAGGCGGCGAGAAATTTCATGAACACGACCTTCGAGCGGTAACTGCCGACGAAGCGGAAACGCTCGAACACGCGCAGCACTTGCTCGGACATCGCGATCCGAAAACGACCACCATCTATCGAGGCAGGGGTCGGCGTCGTGTCAAAGTGCTGTCCCATAAAGCTACTGATTTATAGGAATATCACTTATTCCGTGGGACAGAGAAATGGCTGAACCCCGCGTAAATAGAGACTATCAACGAAAATATGTGCTTGACTGGGGGTCAAGTGGTCGCAAATTCAAATCTTGCCGTCCCGACCAATTCCCATCCTCATTGATTCTCACCTCGCCGTACTACTTCACCGAGTGGGAGAAGTCGAAGATCACGCTGCAGCGCGACAATTATTCATGTGCAGAATCGTTATCGTAGATTTGAGCGAAATGGCGTCTACCATTGATGGAGAAGTTTCACTGTGGATCAGCGCCATTCAGGACATCGGGGGCCGATCTCCTTCGGATACAACTGTCCTGGACTTCGGTTGTGGTCGTGGCGTTCTCGTAGATCGACTCTGCGAACTGGATGTTAATGCCTACGGGTGCGATGTCGATCCGTACTGGGAAGGTGATAACCCCAGGTTACGTGAAATCCAACGCTCTCCTTATCGTATTCCGTTCGACGACGCATCGGTGGATCTTGTTCTTAGCACCACCGTGCTTGAACACGCGCAGAACCCAAGAGAATTGTTCTACGAGATCAAGCGGGTATTAAGACCAGGCGGCTGTGCTATTCATATCTATCCAGCGAAATGGTACTTGCCGTACGAACCTCACATCCATGTACCGCTGGTAAACCACCTATGGCCACATACGCCGCGCTGGTGGTTCGCATTATGGGCGCTACTGGGCATTCGCAATGAATTTCAGGAGGGACTGGACTGGCGCAAAGTCACCGAGTTGAATGAACACTACGCCGCGAATGAACTCTGTTACCCCACGCAGCGATTTTACCGTAAAGTTTCAATGGAGGTTTACGGCAACTGCGAGTGGCCTATGCACTACTTTTTGTCCAAGTCCGATGGCGGTTTTGCGCCGTTGTACCGCCGGCTGCCGCTGAAATGGTTCACGGCCTGGGTTTGCCAGTACACGAGAATGGTGCTTCTGGTTCAGCGAAAGACCCGTTAAAACTACCCAACAAAGGCCAACGAAAGATCGTGTCCCACAATCTGGGATTTGTCCCACAGCTCCTTCCTGACTCACTGATCTCCCACATTCCCCGCGATCCCGAGTAGATCGTAGTTCAACCAGTTTGTCTCAAGCTGGGACGATCGTTGACCAGTCGAACTTGTTCTGCTACCAAGAAATTGAGGGGTCGCACGAATCATAGGGGGAGGTCGATTATGGATTTATCTGTCCATGACTTAATCCCTTCGCAGTGGTAGCGCAAATGTTGGTGGCAGTAAGCAAAAGGAAAGTGACATGGAAATACTAGCAATGATCGGGATCGTCGCCGCCGCGCTCCTGATTTACAAAATAGTCGTAGCGGCGCTAAAAACTCAGCATGACTTTAAAGTGCGACGATTGGTCCGTGCGGAATATGGGTTTGATTACCTGGATCTTTACCGGCATGGGCATCTCAGCGGCCACTTCCTCAACTTTATCGTAGAGGGCATTTCCAGCAGTTATGCGTCGGGTGCCTCGGCTGAAGATACGGCAAGACAACTGAATGGATTTCTGCGAGACGCAACCGAGCACGGGGAGAAAATTCTCAATCAATAACAATCTTCCCTCCACTCACCACACTTTTGTCATCCAGTAACCCACGCCCACGCACGACCTGACTGGTAGCAGTTCCTCAACCAATGAATTTTCGGCCTACAGCAAGCGCATCGTTGAACGCCTGTAGCATTGCTGTGTGTGGTTGAGGAATATTGTTCACCACTTCTTCAGCCCAATCCAGGTACTCCTGACGACGCTCAACAGACCATCCCTCAGGTGGGTTGTGGGCGACATCCTGGATGTTCGAGGTCTTATCTGCCAGCTTCACTAGCGCCGCACCAGCGGACAGGTGTTTTGCGTGTTCGACCTGGTGACGCTTTCGCTCAGCCTTTTTCATTTTTTTGTCGTCCGTGACTTCCTGGACCATCTTGCAGATTTTCTCACCGAACTCCTGATCCAATTCTTCGGGAGTGGTATCCGTGTCTTCAATGGTGTCGTGTAAGAGAGCCGCAGCGATGACGTCCTCATCACTGACCCCACCCACATCGGATAACAGCATGGCGACTGCTATCGGATGGTTGATATAGGGGGATGCATCAGCGTCTTTCCGTTTCTGGAAGCGGTGCTTTCTGGCTGCGAAATCGGCTGCCTTCAGTATCAGCATAGTTAGTCTCCACAGGTTTTCGCATCCCGAATTACAGGACAGGGCTGTCCTAATTTACAGGGCCGGGGGTTTTCCGAAGGCTGCCAGTTTTTCCAATGTCTTGACTGGGGGTCAAGTGGTACTTTTCCGCGCTACCGCCGCAATAATAATCTCATCGTCCTTTCTGACCACAGCGATAGCGTCGCTGCATATTCCTCAGGTCGTACAGCTGTATGCTGGGACTGTTGGAATCCCGCTCTCGATTCCGGTACTCGGGAAAGGGGAACAGGCCGTCTGGCTGGGACCTACCGAGGTTTCTGAGCTGCTGCGCAATATCGTCGCAGATCTGCTTCCGCTGAAGTTCTCTGGCCTCCGCCGCACCTGAGCTCGAAGCATCCGTCATCGGATCGGACTCCTGCGGATCCGAAGCACAGCCCGAAAGACCTACAACAAGCAGCGCAGCTGTGAACGCGTTGAGGTAATAGCCTCGCAGCATGGCTTCTCTCCTTGCTCTACAGCGCTCAATGTACGACCGGGCGAGCTCCAGGTAAACCGGTTGTCAGACACCCCCAAACAGTGCCAGCGAGAAACTACACTCCCGAATACCAGCCTTAGCAACTCCAAGCCCCGTGTGCCATGATCGGGTGTTTTCAACCGGGGGCGTCCCATGGGCCGGGTCAAAGTCAGCGCGAACCACGTTGCGGCAGATACGGAGACCGTCTCAAAGGCCTTCGTGCCCAGTCTCCAACTCACAAAAGGCCAGCCGCCACCCGCCGCTGCGAACGGCGGCTTATCCTATATGTCCTTCGATCGGGACGGCGATGCTGGAACTGCTGCGGCGTTGGAGACAGCGCTCATTGAGATTGCCGAAGGTGAGGGGCAGGCGGTTATCGACATGATCGACAATGCTCCGCCCGGCCCCATCGAGACCAAGTGGGGAGTCGGATTCCGTCGCTACGCAGAGTGCCTGGAACATATTCGCACTGAAAACATCGAAGCTCCTGAAGGGGGCCTGGCGCTACCGCTGCGCTATACCGTTCACGAGCAGCCGTCCTACTCTGTCGTATCGTCCAACGCACTTTGGCGTGACCCGGCGCGTAAGGCCGACGCAGAGGCGTTGCGCAAGGACGAGCAGGATAGCGTTCGGCGCTGCCTCTACTTTCCGCAGGTGATGCGCGATGCGCGACGAATTGAGGAGTACTACCCAGGTCTTTCACCCAACAGCCCTGAGTGCATGGACAAGCTCGGCGTCTCGCTGGCGCACTGCGAGTCCAAATGCGAAAACTTCTACGATTCAGCGGAGGTGGAGCGTGTGTTCTACCCGGAGATTGAAAAGCTCCTCCTGGAGTTTTTCCCGGGTGCAACGGATGCGCTCGTGTACAACCACGACGTGTTTGACAAGGAATACGACGGCGACCGCACGGAGGACCAGGACAACAAGAACCCGGGTGTGAACGCAAGCTACGCCAATCTCGTGCACAACGACCTCAACGACAACAGCGGCCGCGTGCGCTGCCGTGAACTACTCACAAAGAACCTGCGAAACTTCGGGCGTGAGCAGCACTACACACAGAAGCAGGCAGACGCAAAGATGTCGCGGCGGTTCATGTCGATCAACCTCGCAAAGCCCATGGAAACCGTACGCCAGAATCCCTTCGTGCTCTGCGCCTGGCCTTCTTTCGCCGACCAGCCGTACATCACCAACTACCGCGTCTACGACGACCGCGTCGGTGAGACCACCCGCTTCACCTACCGCCCTGACCACGAGTGGTACTGGCTTCCCGCGCAGAACCCCACTGAGGTCTCGATGCTGAAGTGCTATGACTCCGTCACCGACGGCTCGGTCTCGCGCTGGTCTTTCCACACTGCCTCTATCGACCCAACGGCACCCGAAGACGCTCCCTGCCGCAAGAACGTCGTGGTCCGATCCTATGTCTTCTTCTAGCGCCTGTCAGCGATTCCGCTAAGCTGACAGAATCTCGTTCAAGGTCTGGCTCGGGCACATAGCCGCAGTTGCCTTGTCGACATCAGGATGATAGTAACCACCGAGATCAACCGGCTCACCTTGGATTTGAACGAGCTCGCTCAGGATTTGCTCTTCCTTTTCTGCTAACGACTTCGCGAGGGGGGAGAACTTATCCTTGAGTGCCACGTCTTCATCCTGGGCTGCCAATGCCTGGGCCCAGTACATGCCAAGGTAATAGTGACTCGCGCGATTGTCGGGCTCGTGGGTCTTACGCGAAGGCGACTTGTTGTTCTCAAGCAGCTTACCCGTTGCAGCATCAAGGGCATCGGCCAAGATTTTTGCTCGCTTGTTTTCTGTTTTAGCGGCGATGTCTTCTAGAGAAACCGTCAAGGCAAGGAACTCTCCGAGTGAGTCCCAGCGCAGATGATTCTCTGCTACGAACTGCTGGACGTGTTTCGGCGCTGACCCTCCGGCACCGGTTTCGTAGAGGCCGCCGCCTGCCATGAGAGGCACGATGGAGTACATCTTGGCGCTCGTACCCAATTCCATGATCGGGAAAAGATCTGTCAGGTAATCCCGCAAGACGTTACCTGTGGCCGAAATGGTGTTTTCGCCATGACGAACCCGTTCGAGTGAGTGTCGCATGGCGAGATCGAGCTTCATGATCTGGATATCGAGTCCTTCCGTATCGTGGTCTTTCAGATACTTCCGGACCTTTTCAATCATCTGTGCATCGTGGCCTTTTTGCACAGGATCGCCTCGATGTTTGTCCAACCAGAAGACAACCGGGATACCGGATACACGGCCGCGGTTGACAGCCAGCTTGACCCAGTCTCGGATCGCTGCGTCTTTGGTTTGACACATGCGCCATATGTCGCCTTTTTGCACACCGGTATGCTCGATCAGCACATTACCCGCCTCATCGGTCACCCGGACGGTGCCGTCGGCTGGTAGTTCGAAAGTCTTATCGTGTGATCCGTACTCCTCAGCTTTTTGCGCCATCAGCCCGACGTTTTGTACCGTACCCATCGTGGTGGGATCAAACGCGTCGTGGTGCTTGCAGAAATTTATGACTTCAAGATAGATCGTTGCATAACAGGAGTCTGGAATGATTGCCTTGG
This sequence comes from Gammaproteobacteria bacterium, assembly GCA_027293665.1. GTDB lineage: Bacteria > Pseudomonadota > Gammaproteobacteria > Pseudomonadales > Azotimanducaceae > SZUA-309. Next base: position 9,757 of record JAPUFN010000417.1, read on the forward strand.
TATCGCGCAGGTTGCCGTCGGCACTCCACATCTGGCCGCCAACACGAATCATGGCAGGCATTGAGGCATCGACGATGATGTCACTCGGTACATGCAGATTGGAGATGCCTTTATCGGAGTCGACCATCGCAAGACCGGGACGGCGTTCGTGGCAGTGACGCAGATCGGCTTCGATTTCATTGCGCAGGGAGAACGTCAGCTCGCGCACCTTGTCCTGCACACTGGCGAGGCCAAGATTGGGGTTAACCCCTAGCTTCTCAAAAGTTTCGCGGTGCTTGTCGAAAGCCTCCTGATAATAAACTTCAACTGCATGGCCGAAAATGATGGGATCGGAAATCTTCATCATTGTCGCCTTGAGGTGTAGCGAAGCGAGCAGGCCCGCACGCAAAGCACCCTCGTATTCTTCTTCCAGAAATTCACGCAAGGCAGCGACGCTCATGTACATGCCGTCGACAACTTCGCCATCAGCTACTGGAACTGAGTCATGCAGAACGGTCACTGACCCATCGTCTTGCACGAGTTCAATCTTCAGGTCACCGCCTTTGTCGACCGTGACGGATTTCTCGCTGTGATAGAAATCCCCGTGGCGCATGTGGGCAACGTGGGTACTCGACGCCTGACTCCATTTGTCCATGGGGTGAGGGTGTTTGCGAGCGAACTGCTTAACCGATTCAGGCGCGCGGCGGTCTGAATTCCCTTCGCGCAGCACAGGATTGACCGAGCTGCCGAGCACATGGGCATAACGGCTGCGGATCGTTTTCTCATCGTCGTTCGATGGCTCTTCCGGATAATTCGGAAGGTCATACCCGTGCGATTGCAGCTCCGCAATCGCCTCGATGAGCTGGGGTACGGAAGCACTGATATTCGGCAATTTGATGATATTGGCGCCTTCGTCTTTGGTAAGCTCTCCCAGTTCTGCAAGGGCGTCCGGCACGCGTTGGTCTTCGGTCAGGTTTTCCGGAAACGATGCCAGGATGCGGGCCGCAAGCGAGATGTCGCGCAGTTCAACTTCGACATCGGCGGCTTCGGTGTACTTTTTGATGAACGGCAGCAATGAATAGGTGGCAAGTGCCGGCGCTTCGTCGGTGAGGGTATAAATTATCTTCAGTTTTCGGTCTGTCATCTCTTTCCTGACTACATAGTTTTATTGGAACTGGTTCTAGAAAACTAGCTCAGCGGCCACGGCGGGAGTATATCTGTAATTGGCCGCGCCTGAAGGTTGTAATAAATTCAGATATGCATCGTATAACAGTTTGAATGACCGGAACTTGTAAGTGGCGAGACACACAGCCTTCGAGATTCTCTACAAGGATTACTACGTTCGAGTGTTCGGGCTGTGCCGGCGGATACTGAACTCCAATGAGTTGGCAGAGGATGCGGCCCAGGAAACGTTTATGCGTGCGTTCAAGAGCTTTGGAAAATTTGACGCAGAGCAGCCCTTTTGGCATTGGATTGCATCCATTGCGAATAATCACTGCATCGATCTGCTGCGCCAGAAGAGCCGCACTGAGCCTTTTTTCGGCGATGAAGCCACAGAAGTAGAAGATTTGGCTTCGTCAGACAGACCGGTTCTGCGCGACCTCATCGCAGCTGAAGACGCAGACGTGTTGAATGGCGCGATCGCGACCCTCCCCGACAAGTACCGGGTGCCGCTGGTGCTCGCGTATTTCAACCAGGCAAGCTACGACGAAATCGCTGAACAACTGACAATTAGTCGCAATCACGTCGGCGTGCTGTTACTCAGAGCAAAGCAGCAACTCAGGACCGCTCTTGCGACAGTAGCTGGAGAGATCGGCTAATGACCCATTCCACCGAACTGCAGTTGTCGATGCATGCCGATGATGCACTGCCCACAGATGAAGCGGTCGTGGTCTCGCAGCATCTCGAAACTTGTGTGGAATGCCAGGCGAAACTCGCCGCAGCAAAAGACGAAATACGCTTCA
>JAPUFN010000418.1 GCA_027293665.1 Gammaproteobacteria bacterium
TTTCACCATCGCAAACACCAGCACGTCGAGACCGAGTTTGCGCCGATCGAGATGCACCACGCGCGATTTGATGATGCCGACCGCTTCAAGGCGATGGATGCGGCGCCAGCATGGCGACTGCGACAGGCCGATTCGGCTGCCGATTTCGGCGGCGGTCAGTGAGGCGTCTTCCTGCAACAGAGCGAGGATCTGGCGATCGAACTGATCAATGGCTTCCACGGCTTTTCCCTGGGATGGTTTTTGGCGCAGATGGTTGCGTCTTTGAACTGAATATGCGTGTAATTGGATTATAGCGCATAAAAATATCACGAAAATCAATATTCAGACATAATTAATCTCCAATTTGGCCAAATATTCGAGTGAATTGAGGCCCTTTTCTTCATCAGTCGTCCTAGGCTTTGTGCCTGCTGCGGCAGCTTGTCATCGGCTGGCCGGCTGGCCCGTTTGTTTCCCTGAATCTCTGGTGCTGCCATGCAAATCCCGTCACACAATCACGAACAACTCGTCCTCCGGCAGGATTCTGCCAGCGGCCTCAGCGCCGTCATTGCTATCCATAGCACGCGGTTGGGTCCGGCGGCGGGTGGCTGCCGGCACTGGGTGTACGAAAACACCGAGGCAGCCGTGTGCGATGCACTGCGACTCGCCGAGGGAATGACGTACAAAAATGCGCTGGCGGACATTCCGTTTGGCGGTGGCAAGAGCGTCATCCTCGGTCGGCCGGAGCAACCGCTCACCCAGCAGCAACTCGAGGTGTTCGGCGGTTGGATCGAAGAACTCAACGGCGCTTACATCACGGCGGAAGACGTCGGCATGCGTGTTGCCGACATGCGCCTGATCGCCCGCAAAACCCGTTTTGTCTCTGGCCTCGGTTTGGCAGGTGTCGGTGGCGATCCATCACCCAGCACGGCGCTGGGTGTGTACAACGGAATGGTCACTGCGGTGCGCAGCAAGTTCGGGGTGGCGCAACTCGATGGACTGCGAGTTGCGGTTCAGGGACTGGGCAACGTCGGCTTCAGCCTGTGTGAATTGCTTGCCCGGGCCGGGGTGAAGTTGGTCGTGGCGGATCTGAATCCGGATCGGGTTGCCGCTGTTGTCAGCCGGTTTGGCGCGCAATCCTGTGCCAGCGAGGAAATTCTCCAGCAGGACGTCGAAGTGATTGCGCCCTGCGCGCTAGGAGGTGTTCTGACAGCTGAGTCGGTCGCGCAGCTGTCTGCTGGAGTTGTCGCAGGCTCGGCGAACAACCAGTTGGCGTCGCCTGAGGTCGCCGATCTGCTGCGGCGCAGGAGCATACTCTACGCACCGGATTATGTGATCAACGCAGGTGGCGTCATCAGCATCGCGCACGAATATCTTGGCAAAAACGATCCATCCTGGGTGGCCGAGAGAATCGGTGGCATCGCTTCGCGCCTGAGCTGGATATTCACAGAATCTGAGAATGCTCAATGCTCCACGGAAACCGTAGCCCGTAGTCTGGCCAACGATCGACTGGCGCAGGGTAAGTGCGTGGCGTTGCGAGGTGTTGCTTAGCCACATAGTGGCCGCTGAGAATGCTGCTTCAGGGCACCAGTTTCAGGTGGTGGCTCGAGTCATCGCTCTGCCAGTCTGCAAGCAGTTTGATGAACTCAGCCGGAGGCTTTGCCTTGGAGATCAGATAGCCCTGCGCATAGTGACAGTTGGCGTCGATCAGATGCTGCAACTGAACTTCCGTTTCCACGCCTTCCGCGACCACCTGCTTACCGAGAGTTGCAGCGATACTGATGAGGTGTTGCACCAGGACGCGTGCCTGATCCGAAGTTTCGAGCTCGGTGATGAATGAGCGGTCGATTTTGATGACATCCAGGGGTAGTTCGCGAAGCATGTTCAACGACGAGTAGCCTGTGCCGAAATCGTCGAGCGCGATTCTGATTCCAGCTGCCTGCAGGATCTCGAGTTCACGCACAACGAGCTGTGTGTCCCGGGCGAATACCGATTCAGTTACTTCAATTTCGATGTTGTGGTGCGGAACAGTGCGCTGATCGAGCATTGAGAGCAGCGATAGCGAAAATCCTTCCATCATCAGCTGTTTGGCTGAGGCGTTGATCGCAACATGATCCAATTTGACACCCGCGCTATCAGCTGCTGCCAGGAGGTTCGCCGTCTGATTGACCTGGACTGCCGTAAACTCGTGTATCAGATTCGTTTCTTCGGCGATTGGAACGAAGGTATCCGGTCCCACCACGCCAAGCTCATCATCCGTCCACCGCAGCAGCGCTTCCGCGCTCTCCACGGCGCGGGTCTTGAGGTCGAGTATTGGCTGGAAATGCAGTTCCAGCTCGCCGCGTTTGATCGCACCGCGCAGTCGGCTTTCAACCAGCACGCGATGGCGGTTGGCTTCGTTCAACGTATCGTCGAAGAACGCAAACCTGGCACCACCCGATTCTTTCGCGCGGTACATGGCCGCGTCGGCTTTCTTGACAAGCTCTTCGACGTATTTGCCGTCGTCGGGGAAAAGCGCAACGCCTATCGAGGCGCCAACCGAATGTTCCATGCGATCGACGACGATCGGCTTGGCGATCGAGTCGATGATTCGTTCGCAAAGATGCGATACCGATTTCTCGTCGTCACAACCCGGCACGATGACAGCAAACTCGTCACCGCCGAGACGGGCAATCGCGTCGACGTCTCGCAGCGACTCCCGCAGGCGATCGCTGATAACCA
>JAPUFN010000419.1 GCA_027293665.1 Gammaproteobacteria bacterium
CTCAGGCACCGGCGTCAGCCGCAGCCGGATATAGACCCGCTTGTGGAAACGACCGGATAATTTTGAGAAAAAGTCCGTCAGCAACATCTGCCAGCCGTACTTGGTCCGGAGAGTCTGCAGCGCGTGGGCAACGCTCGCCGACTCTGTGATGATCTCCGCACGGGCGTCATGCCAGTGGCCCAGGAGCTTACCCTTCGCATCGCAAACGGCCAGCCGCGCCCGGTCACTATTGCGCAACCGTTTGACCTTGCCGGCGTCCGCGGCCGAAAAGACATAGAAATCACCATCGTCCTCGGCACACCAGACCGGTGTTGCAACCTCGACACCCGATTTTCTGAAAGTAGCCAGACTGACGTAACCCGCCCGCTGCAGAGACATGACCTGCCACCCTCCTCACTGACTTTGGACAGATTATACGCATGACATAGAGCGGGGCTGCCCACAGGGCTGCGTAAGCTATTACACCGTGCGACAATGAGTACAGTTTTCGACATGCCACTGTCAGAGCGGGACTAGCTCATCTGGTAGAGCGACAGCTTCCCAAGCTGTAGGCGACGGGTTCGAGCCCCGTGTCCCGCTCCAATTCTTCGCGCAATTTCTTCCTGTATATTGAACGAGCAATCCCGGAGACACACTCAGCGGTTTCATGACCAATCCTGACGCGAATCCCGATCAAACGCTGGCCGCGGGATATCAGCTCGACGACTATCGCATCACCGGGCTGCTCGGCCGCGGTGGCTTTGGCATCACGTACAAAGGAATCGACGAACGATTGCAGCGGGCGGTGGCCATCAAGGAATACCTGCCGCAGCAGTTTGCATTCCGCGACACAGACGGCGACGTCAAACCGCGAACCACCGAAGACAACGAAACCTTTGAGTGGGGTCTCAGCCGCTTCATCGACGAGGCACGCGCGCTGGCTCTGTTCCGCCATCCGAATATCGTTTCAGTGATTCGATATCTTGACGCCAATGGCACCGCGTAGTACATCGTAACCGCCAATGGCGGCGCCAATATGCGTTCGGGGCCGGCCACCACCTACAAAATCGTCAACAAAGCCGCCGGTGGCCAGACGCTCATGGCGATCGCCAAAGTGCAGAACCAGAACTGGTTTCTGATGGGACGCGATTCCATCGCAGCCGGGTACATCTTTGGCGATCTGGTCATGCCTGTAGCGCCGGATCTGTCACCAGCCACAACAGCTGCGGCCACAGCAACCGCGGCAGTGGCCTCCCTCACGGCACCTCCCGCCACGGAGGTGGAGGAAGTCACCGCGAGCATAGCGGCCGAATGCTACACCACCACTCAGAGCGTGACTCTGGGCGATGGCAGCAGCGAAGAAGCAACGATTACGTCCTGTCGTACACCCAACGGCTGGGCACAAGTGTGAGGATGCTATGAGACCGATCACCCTGCTTTCAGCTCTGCTGGCGCTTGCGCTTGCTGCGAATGGCGCATTCGGCGCAGACCCCCAGCGAACCGTTATGGATCCGAACGTATTGCAGGAGATGCTGCCCGAAGTGGGCTATTCCGCGACGCGAACCATGGAGTTTTCGGGGCCAGACATGCCAGCGGGTTCCAGCATGCAGAGCAAGGTGTACTACCAGCCGCACATGGAACGCAACGAGATGAATTTCGGCGGTTTCGCTACCGTCACGATCATCCGTTACGACACGGAAGTGTTGTGGACCTACAACCCGCTGCTGGGGCAGGTCTCCGAGATGTCGTTCGCGAATTTCCGCACAGATGACGATCAGCCAGATGTCGAAACGCTGGAACCCGGCGGCACCACCACCCGCGACGGTCGCACGTTGACCGTTTACAACTACTCGCGAACGGACGAGGGTGGCACCAACTACCAAGGCAGCTTTTACCTCACAAAGGAAAACATCCCCTACCGCCAGGAAATCAGCTTCGAACAATCCGGCCAGGCCACGACCACGATGGTGATGCAACTCAGCAATCTCGTCCTGGGCGATCAGCCCGCCGATTTGTTCGCCAAGCCAACGGCAACCGGCGGTGGTGTAGCCGGCGTGGGCAACTTGAGCGAACTGATAAGACAGGCCCAGGCGGGACAAGCAGCCGGCTCGACAGCCAGCCCAACAGCAACGTCAGCACCGACACCCGCACCAGTGTCGGCTCCGGCACTCGCCGGTGGCGCCGAACCCTTCCCGGTCGGGGCGAACGGCAGCGCGACTTTTTCGTTCAGCAATCCCAGCGGGAGTGCTGCGCCATTGACCGTGGCGCTGGCGGATGTGGAGCTGAGTTCCGGCCGGGAGACGATCTACTGGCGGTCCCTGACGCCGCTACAGGGTCCCGACATTGCAATTCCGTTGAAAGGCCTGTTGAGCGACAACCCGGCGGTAACAAAACAGATCATCGTCTACGACACGAGCACCAATCAGCCGATCGCGCGCTATCAACCGACCCTGACGGCGAGTGTTACCGACATCGCCACAGAAGCCGCTACCGAGGTTGCGACTGAAGTAGCGAAAGATACAGCGCAGAAGCAGGTCGGTCGCTTTTTCAGAAACATCTTCAAACGCGACTGAATTGTCTCCAGACAGCTGCAAGGATCCTGACCATGAAAAAGCTGGCCATCGTTCTGGTCATCGTCATCGTTGCACCGATCGCAACCGGTTACTGGTATGTTTCGCGCTTCAGCGTGACGACCGAACCACCACTTGCGGCTGAAGAAACCCGTCGCGCGATAGACTCCGGCGAGCTTACAGGCTTCCTCGATCGGGGTAGCTACGCCTGGACAGGCATCCCCTACGCGCAACCGCCGGTCGGCAATCTCAGATGGAAAGCTCCGCGCTTGCCATCGACGTGGGCCAGCCCGCGAGAAGCGCTGACGTTCGGCTCAGCCTGCCCGCAATCCGGTTTCGGTCAGGGGGAGATTACGGGCGATGAGGATTGCCTCTATCTCAACATCTGGGCACCGGCCGATTCTGCCAACCTGCGGCCCGTCATGTTCTTCATCCACGGTGGCGGCAACCATTTGGGTGAAGGCAGCACGCCGATTTATCGTGGAGCGCGTTACGCGACAGATCACGCGGTGGTCGTCGTGACCATCAACTATCGCCTCGGGCCTTTTGGCTGGCTGCGGCATCCGGGGCTTCGCACCCAGCAGAACGCTGCCGATGATTCTGGCAACTACGGCACGCTCGATATCATCGAGGCCCTCGCATGGGTGCGCCGCAACATCGCAGAATTCGGCGGCGACCCGGCGAATGTGACGATCTTCGGCGAGTCGGCCGGCGGCTTCGATGTGCTTACGCTCATGGTATCGCCACTTGCCAAAGGCCTTTACCACAAAGCGATTGTGCAAAGTGGCGGCATGACTCTGCTGCCACCTTCGGTGGCCGAAAACTATTCGGACGATCCGCAACCTGGTCATCCACTGAGCTCAAGAGAACTCGTCAACAAACTGCTCATAGAAGACGGCAGTGCGGTTGATCGAGCTGCAGCGAAAGACGTGCAACTGAGTATGAGCGATCCAGAAGTTGCACAGTATCTGTTGAGCAAAACAACCCTGGAAATCATGACCGCACAGGACCGACTGCTGGAACCGCCAGGAGAAGCACCCGTGCGGCGGCCGTTTATTCTTGGCGAATCGCCTAACAAGACACCATACATCTTCGGTGACGGCTTTGTGCTGCCGGCCGATAAACAACTCGATGTGTTGTTTGCCGACTCTGACAGCTACAACGTCACGCCGGTCATACTCGGGAGTAATCGCGATGAATCCAAACTGTTCATGATGGCTGCCACAGGCTACACGGACACTCTCTTCGGCATTCCCTACCGCCTGCGTGAGGAGACCGCGTACGAACGCGACACGAGTTACGGGTCCAAACTATGGAAGGCGAACGCCGTGGATGAACTGGCGATAACACTGCGCGAGACACAGGGTGCTTCGGTTTATGCCTATCGATTCGACTGGGATGAAATGAACACTGTTGCCACTTTGGAACTCAGCAAACTCATCGGTGCCGGGCACGCATTGGAACTGCCGTTTGTGTTCGGCAACTTCGACCTCGCAGACAAGACACTCATCTTCGGCAAGAGCCCGGAAAGGGCAGCACTGTCTGCCAGCATGATGTCCTACTGGGCTGAATTCGCATACAGCGGCAACCCGGGCAGAGGCCGGGACAATGCGCAGATCCAGTGGCAGCCCTGGGTCAGCGGGCTCGGCGAAGAGCGCATTCTCCTGCTGGACACGACGACCGACAGTGGCATTCGGATGTCGCCGCTTCTCGTCACCCGGGAAACAATTCGTCAGGATCTACTTGCTGACGATCGCTTTGACAGCACGGAAGCACGTTGCGACCTGTACCAACGAATGTTTAAAGGGGCGTCCAGCTCCGCTGAGGATATGGTCAGCCTGGGCTGCGACTGAGCGAGCGCCGCGTCCTCGACCGCGTCACAATCCTCAGCCAGAACAGCTGCCGCCACCAAGCACACAGAATTTGGAACAATGCGGGTGATTCAGCGCGACCGCGCCAAGACTGCCTGCGAGAGTGGCGCCATAGGAAAATTCTGCCTCGTGCGGTAGCAGCGTGCAGGCGACGACGTCGGGCGCGGCGGCCCCTTTGCGCTTGACGACCATTCGCGCACTCGCACACATCATGTCGTCTGGATCGACTCCAAGAGTGCTCCAGCAGGCGGTCGTTATCTCCGGCACGTCCGCATTGACATCCATCTCGGGGAACAGAATCAGTGAAACTGGATCACGAGCGTCGACATCGACAGCTATCTGCGCGAACAGCTTCGCGAACCCATCGCGCAATTCCTGTTCGTTTTCACCCCAGCGGGTTCGACCCGCGACAGCCACCGCGAAGTGATTCTGAGATAACCACTGCAGGCCTTTTATCATTGGCTCCCAGGATCGTTTGCCACGTTCTTCAACGTGCAGGCGCTTGTCAAAATGATCCACCGAAACGCGCAGAATCAGACGATCGCCGAACTCCACTTGCAATCGCAGCAGCGCTGTTGCGCATTTCATCATCGGCCGCATCGCGTTAGTGAGAATCAGAACCCGGACTCCGGTTTCGAGGCAATCCGTCACCATCTCGAGAAACTCGGGGTTCATGAACGGTTCACCGCCAGTGAAGCCGATCTCGCTCACGCCCAGATCGAGTTGGGCGATCTCATCGAGATAGGCTCTGACCTCAGCGCGACTGATGTAGCTCAACGCATCATTCGTCGGACTTGATTCGATGTAACAGTTTTCACAGGTCAGGTTGCACAGCGTGCCGGTATTGATCCACAGCGTACGCAGGCTGGTCAGTTCCACGGTTGCACGCGGCTCACCGGTTGCTGTGAGCAGTGGGTTCCAAAATTTGCCACCGTGGCCATTCTGCCGGGCGATCAGGTTCAACGTTCGAAATCCTCGAGTCTGCTGTTTATTAGAGTGCCACGTCGCTGGAAGTTTCGCGACAGGAGGGTCGCGGCGCTAATTCATCACCTGCGGGAAGAACCGCACTCGGAGTATCATCTTACGACTATTACCCCGGCAGATAAGTAGAAAGCATGAGATTTATCAGCGTCTGGCTGAAAACAGGTTTCGTCCTGGCGATCTGCGCGCTCAGCGCCTGTGGCCAGGATGAGGCACCACCAGCAGCGGTCGGCGCAGCACTCGATCTGCCCGCCGGTGAATTGCGCACCGACAGCCTTTTCAGTGAAGACAACCGAATTACCCAGACATTGCTCACAACCCTGCGGGAGTTCGAAGAACCCGGCCTGATCGTCCACGAAGTCAGGCTTGCCGACGAAACCGCCCTCGTGGTGCTGGAACTCGCCGCGAATAGATTTACCCCAACGCTGCTTGTTGCAGATACCGGTAACGGCCGGGGGATCAGCGCCCGGGACGCCCTTGCGCAACCGGGGATGGCGGTTGTGATCGGCAGCGGCTTCGTTTCCGAACTGCGGTCGCTGTCACCGGTGGGGTTGCTGCAGAAAGAGGGTCGTCAGATCAGCGAGTTGCAGCGGCACGGTTACACCAGAATTCTTGGCATCCGGGACGCCACGTTGGGGGTAGTTGCCAGTCGCGAGTTTCATCGCGGTATGTTCGATTCGGCAATTCAGGTCGGCCCCGGCATTGTCGAGCACGGCCAACTCGACATTTCGACCGCCGATCTGAATCGTCAGAAATTCTTTCGGACATTCGTTGCGATTTGTGACGATCGCACCCTCGTGGGAGCGAGCAGCATTCCGATGCACCTGTACCACGTCGGGCAGCAATTTCTGGTCTTCGCTGCGGCAAACGGCATGCAATGCGATGAGATGGTCAACCTCGCTGGCGACCGTGAGGCGATCCTTGCAATTACAACGCGTGCAGCCGATCGCATCGGCTACCTCGGCCATCCGGAAACCGGCAAAGCGGCGTTGCTGGGATTTCGCCGGCGTTAGCGTCAGCTGCCGGGCGGTTGCGCCTCAGTACTCGTCGTGCAGCTTCAGCCACGCCATGTTCGCCGGTAGATCCTGCTCATCGCGCCCCTTGGGTACCAGGTCAAGCACATGGTATGCGCCGTTGAGCATGTCGAGCCCGCGGGCGTAACACGAATAGGTGTGGTAGATGGCGCCGGCGTCATCTTTCGCGAATACACTGAAACCGGGGGCGTGTTCACCGTAGTGCATGCCTTCGGTGAAGTTGTAGAACGTATCCCCCGCCGCGATCTGCTCCGGCGTGTACCACACGTGGAAATCATTGCTGAAATTCGTTGCGGCAGAAGACACCCAGTTCATCTGCCAGCCCATGCGCTCCTTGAACCGCAGCAACGTCTCCAGCGGCGCCTGCGACACCACCAGGTAGGTCACGTCGCGCGATTGCAGATGAACGATAGCGCCCTGCAGGTTGTCTACCCAGAACGAACAACTCTTGCAGCCCTCCTGCCAGTCCGGAGCGAACATGTAGTGTTGCAACACCAGCTGACTGCGGCCGTCAAATAGCTCCGCAAGCGTGCGCGGGCCGGTTTCGGTTGCGAACTCATAGTCCTCTACCTGCACCCAGGGTAATTGTCGGCGCAGCGCGCTGAGTTCGTCCCGGGCCCGGGAAAATGCTTTTTCCTTTTCCAGCAGCGCAAGTCGAGCTTTGAGCCACTCTTCGCGGTTCGCAACGGTTCCAGTGTGCATGTGCTTCTCCTTACCCCATTGGCTTCGAGTCACTATGATCGCACCACAGCAAGGTGGATGACTACTCGATGGCTCATGTTGAGATCAATGGCGCCAGGCTCTGGTATGAAGTTACGGCGCCCGATTCCGCGGATGCTGCGCCGTTACTGCTGCACCATGGTTACACAGCGTCACGCGTCAACTGGCAACCGGTGGCCGAGCGCCTGCAGACCCGTTACCGGATCATTATGTTGGAGTGCCGGGGTACCGGGGCAAGCGAGCACACCGAGCACGGCTATTCCCTGGAGCAGGTTACGCAGGACGTAGTGGGGTTACTCGACCATCTTGGGCTCGAGCGCGTGACCTATGCCGGTCACAGTATGGGCGGCGGCGTTGGCTATCTCCTCGGACTTGAATACCCCGAACGGCTGGAAAAACTGATTCTAATGGCACCGATTCCGTCGGCCGGGACAGCAGAGATCACTCCGCAACTGCGCGAAGAGCGTATGGCAGAGCGCCGCAGCGGTGACCGCGAAGCCATACTTGCGCGCTATCGCGCCACGCGATTCAGGGAAGATGTGGAAACCGACGGCTGGTTCGAAATTCGTGCCGATCACATCCTCGCTGTATCCGACGGCCACTTCGAGGGCTTCGCCGAGGCTATGCAGGACTTCGACGTGGCTGATCGGCTGGCCGGCCTGAGCACGCCGACACTCATGATTGCCGGTGGTGTCGATAGTCTGCTCCACGCAAACCTTGCAGATTTCGCCGCATTGCCAAACGCCACAATCGAAGTGATCGCCAGAGCCGGTCACGAGGTTGCAGTTCACGAACCGGAACGGGTTGCAGCCGTAATCGACGCTTTCATGCGTTACGGCGTCATGAATGCAGAAATGCTCCAGGCCGCGTCACTCAGCAACCAGCAACAAGGTAAATAACGCCCGCCGCTAATCCGCCGCGGCCGCCAGATGGCTGCTTGCCTCCTCGAGCACCGGAAAGCTACGACCTTTCCAGACTTCTGCAAGTTTCTGATATTGCTCAGTCGCGCCAGCCGAATCACCCAGCGCAACGTAAGCGCGTGCCAGACCCAGCAGCGAAAGCGGTCGGTTGGGTGTCCGCAGCAGAGAAGCGGCAAAGAGGTCGGACGCGGCCTCTGGCTGGTCGGCTTTCAGCAGCTCTTCGCCGTAGAGTTCATGTGGTGGCTTGATCGGGTTCGGTGCGCCATTGGGCGGCCGCATCCTATCGGCGATCGCGACGGCTTCCGCGAGCAGTGCCAGCCCTGCTTCGGTGTTGCCGGCAGCGATCGCGCGTAAACCGGCTACTTCTTTGTGCATGATGCGAAGCGGCTGGGTGGTCCGTGAATAGTAGGACGCGTCTTTATCACCGCTATCGGCTGCCACCATCTTGGCCAGTCGCGCTTCGGCCTGTTGCGCGGTCTTGAGATCTGCCAGATGGACGGCACTGATGCCGGTCGCCAGCAATTCAACAGCAGTTGAGTCTTCGCTGACCGGCTGAGTTGCCCATTGCCGCGATTCGAGTATGTAGCGTGCGGTGACCCGCGGCAGCGCACCGGCCACTCGAGCCTGTCCGGTATTTCTTTCGGCAACCCCCTGCATGCGCTCGATCCATAGTTGCGCACGCTCATAGTCCCCAAGCTGCAGGTCGCCGTACTGCCCCCAGTCGAGCGAGTGCGTCATGTCACCAGCGCTGTCGCCGGGCTCCCACAGGGCGACCGCGGCCTCATAGGCCGACTGATTGGAGTCCGAGACCTGCTGCCACATGCCGTGCTGGATGAAAATGTGGGTCGGCATATGCCTCGCATGAGACACGGCCGCCGCGACATCGGCGAATTCATGGGCCGCAGCCAGCGCCAGTGGCGCATGCACCGGATCATCGAATGCGTGAATGGTGTAGTGCAGGCCACCCGGGTGCCGAGCGTTACGCTCGGTGATCGCCATCGCAATCGACCCCGCGAGGACATTCATGCGATGACCCCCGCCGCCTGCGGGACCGGCAGCGCTCAACAGTGAAAGCGCGTAAAACGCCGCCACCTCATCGTCATCGGAGTACGCAGCATGCAGGCTGCGCATCTGCTCCATATAAGCCGTGCGCCGTGCGGCGGTATCGCCGGCGCCGAAAAACAACGCCTCTACTGCCAGCAGAAAACCGCGTTCCCGCTCGGTTGGCGCTTTCGCCTGACGGCCAGCGGGCGTTGCGGCCAATCGGTTTAGTACCTCTTTGGGTGAATCACGATCCATCTCGCGTATCAGCGGATGGTTGTAACACAGCGACTCCCCCCAATAGGCCAGGGCAAAATCGGGATCAGCAGCTTGCGCTGCCTGAAACTGCGCAATAGCCTGCTTCCAACCGAAGCTGTGCAGAATCGCAACGCCGCGTTGGAAATGGTCTTGCGCCGCAGCCGATTCAGTCGACGTGGGAAAGTTCAACGTCCCCACATCTTCAAATTCACTCGCCTGGACTGGCGCCAGGAAACTGACCAAAAACAGCGTGGCGAATAGTCGCCGCAGGTGACTCCCCCGCATGATTTCCCCTCAGATTTGCTCGATATTGCCGACCTGGCAGCTTACTCCCCTGTCCGCGAATTGTCCTCGGGGCGACGACGATTGCCAAGGTGCGAGGGCCGTGCCAGAGTTACACGCTCACTTTGGGAGAAGTCTCTATGTCGACGCCTGACACGCGTGCGGCTGGCCGCACAACTTTCGGCCCGCTGTTACTTGGCATCTCATTGCTCATCGCGGGCGCCTGCAGCCAGGAGTCAACGTCGGTCGCCGAACAAGCCAGCAGCGGCTCCCAACCCAGCAGCGGCGCTCAACCCAGCAGCGGCGTTGCCGATCTGGTGCTGCGTGGCGGCAAGATCGCAACCGTTGATCCGGCGCTTGGAGAGGTTGCAGCGCTCGCGGTCCGCGGTCACGAGATCATCGCGATCGGCAGCGATGTAGAGATTGCCGCCTACATCGGCGCTGCAACTCGAGTGATCGAGCTCGATGGCAGGTTGGCGATTCCGGGATTCATCGAAGGCCACGGTCACTATCTGAGTCTTGGCCGGGCCCGCCAGATCCTCGACCTCACGCAAGTCGCGAACTACGGCGAAATCGTCAACATGGTCGCCGTGGCAGTGGATGGCGCTGCCCCCGGGGATTGGATCTTTGGCCGTGGCTGGCACCAGGAAAAATGGGACCAGCCGCCCGCCGGTGCAATCGAAGGCAACCCGGTCAACGACAGTCTCAACAACATCGCACCGGACAATCCCGTCTATCTCGGTCACGCCAGCGGCCATGCGTCGTTTGCCAACGCAGCAGCGCTTGCGGTAGCCGGGATTGATGACGATACGCCCGACCCGCCCGGTGGCACTATCGTGCGCCGCCCGGATGGCACTGCTACAGGCCTCCTGCGGGAGACAGCCCAACGGCTTGTCGGCACTGCGGTTGACGCCTACGAATCCCGCCTGACTGAAGAGCAAACCGAGCAGGTGATGCGCGAGCGCGTGCGTCTGGCGGGCAGCGAAGCGATTGCCAATGGCATCACGTCGTTCCACGATGCCGGCGCTTCGTTTGAGACGATCGATTTTTTCAAAATGCTCGAGGCCGAAGGCACCCTCCCGATACGCCTCTATGTGATGCTGCGCCGGCAGAGCAACGCCGAGATGGCGGAGAAACTGCCACTGTATCGCATGGTGGCCGAGGGCAACGACTTCCTCACCGTACGCTCCATCAAGCGCCAGATCGACGGCGCGCTTGGCGCGCACGGTGCATGGCTGCTCGAGCCTTACGAGGATCTGACGAACACGTCGGGGCTGGTGCTCGAACCTGTCGAAGATATAGAACGCACTGCGGAACTCGCACTTGAGCACGGCTTCCAGCTGAATACTCATGCCATTGGCGATCGCGCAAATCGCGAGACGCTGGACATCTACGAGCGTGTCTTCGAACGCGCCGGTGTCGACGGCCGGGAGTTGCGATGGCGTATCGAGCATGCACAGCACATCGATCCGGCCGACGTCCCAAGGTTTGGCCAGCTGGGTGTTATCGCTGCGATGCAGGGCATCCATTGCACCTCCGACGGACCCTGGATCCCCAGCCGTCTCGGCGAGGAGCGGGCAAAAATTACGTCCTATCCCTGGCGTGATCTGATCAACACCGGCGCGCTGATCGGCAACGGCACAGACGTGCCGGTGGAGCCGATCAATCCGATCGCCTCCTACTACGCTTCGGTTTCGCGCATCACGATTACCGGTGAGAAGTTCAACCCGGAACACGTGATGACGCGCATGGAAGCGTTGCAGAGTTACACCATCAACAATGCGATCGCCGCCTTCGAAGAAGATCTCAAAGGCACGCTGTCGCCCGGCAAACTCGCCGACATTGTCGTTCTCTCACGGGACATTCTGACGATTGCCGAAGACGAGATACCCGGCACCGAGATTGATATGACGATCATCGGTGGCGAGGTGAGGCACCAGCGCGAGGGCGCCTAGCCCGCAAGACCGGGATGGCTCAGGCCTGCCTGCTCAATCTGCAAGCTGGCGTATTGGAATACCCATTCTCAGCCTGTGCGAAACCGGATTTCTGTGACCCGGTTCCGGTCTCCCCGCAGCCACTAGTCTACCTTGTGGCAATGCAAAATCCGACAGGATCGCGGAGGTCAAGAATGCGGATTCATCTACTCATCATTACTGCCCTGCTGGCACTTGCCGGTTGCGGCGGCGGCGCCACCGTCAGCCAGAACCAGTGCATCGCCAGTGACTGGCGCACACTTGGCTATCGCGACGGAATCAATGGCGTCAACAGCTCACAGTTGCTGGCGCACCAGGACGCTTGCGGGCAACACGGCATCATTCCCGACCGCGAGGGCTACATGCTCGGCTGGAGAGAGGGAATTCGTGAATACTGTCAGCCCTACAACGCCTTCAACGTGGGCGAACGCGGCGTTCGCTATGACAATATCTGCCCCAACGACATGCAGGCTGAATTCATTGCGGCCTACAAAGACGGCAGAGCACTTTTCAAAGCCCGTGCCGAAGTCAACCGCTTGCAGAATCTGATCGCCAGGAACGAATCACGCCGTGAACATGTCAAAGCGGAACTCCTCGTCGCCATGGCCGAGCAGCTCAATCCCATGATCACGACACAGGAGCGGGTCGCATTGCTCGCGCGCATGCAGCGACTGAACGAAGAGCAGCGCCGCATACGCAGAGATCTGCCCCACCTGCGCTACGAACTCGAGCTCAAAACCACTGAGCTCGAATCGCTCAACCGGTTGCTCGCGCTGGCAACCTACTGAAATCATGTTCCAAAGAAACCGCCCGGCTGGCTAGTTCTTATCCAGCAATTGCCTTCCTGGCAATTTCCTTGTTCGTCTTACTGCGTAAGACTCGCATTTTCCTTCGGAAAATGGATGGGCGTCCATGCCCTGCAGGCACCCCCGGTAGCAGGCTCAAACATTGAGCCGATGCGGTTTTGAATGCCGCCACTCTGCGAGCAGTGCGCGCAGTGCGCTGACGAACGCCAGCGGTTGATCCAGAAACAGATGATGCTGCGCCTCGGGAATGGCGATGAATGGGACTGATTCGTCGAGTACCTTGAACATGAAGTCGGCAATGTCCTGACTGAACAGATAACTGTCCTCGCCGTAGATCACGCCAACCCGGCACTGCAACCGCGCCAGTTCCTCGTGCATGTTGTCGCCGAATTCGAACTTGCGGAACATGCCGTCATCGAACTTCCAGGTCCAACCCGTATCGGTCTGCCGCAATGAGTGGCGGCCGATGTAATCGAGAATGTACTGATTTTTGCAATCCTGCGGCGGCATCAGGCGGAAGCGCTCGTGGGCCTGCTCGAACGTCGGGTAGACTCTTTTCGGTTTGATCGGCGAACGCCGCGGATCCCGCTCCCATTTGAAATCCGGTGGTCGCACGGCAGAATCGACCAGCACGATGCCGGAGAGCTCTTCCGGATAGATGAGTCCCGTCTTGAGAGTGATGAAGCCGCCGAAACTGTGGCCGACCACAACGGTATCCGTGCCGAAACCGGCGTCCCGCATGACGGCCAGGACCTCGTCTGCAAACTGTTCCGGGGTGTAGTGGTCGCGATGGTCGCTATCGCCCGCACCGGAAAGATCGATCGCTACAACGCGATAGTCCTCGAGAAAAAACGGCGCCAGAAAGGACCACCAGTGCGCGTGTGCACCGTTGCCATGGACGAGCACGAGTCCCGGCTTTGCCGCATCGTCCGCCCAGGCAAGATAGTGGATGGCAACGCCGGCGACCGTCACTCTGCGGCTGGCAAACGGAACCTCGACCGCCCGGGCAAACCAACCCGGCACTTCATTGGACACGGTGTTTTCTCCTTACCCATGTAATCGATGCGCGCTCGCCAGGGTTACTTGCTAAGAAACCAGGATAGCCTTGCCGATGACCTTACGATCCTTGATGAGGTTGAGCGCTTCCGCAGTTTTCTCCAGCGGCAGCTCGTGCGAGATATAGGGCTTGATCTTGCCTGCCGCAAGCCAGTCGAGTAATTGCCGCGAATTCCGTGACACCCATTCAGGGTCGTGACGAGCGAGCGCACCAATGGTGAAGCCGATGAGTTCAGCGTCCTTCACGAGCAGATGGTTGGTCTTGGCCAGCGCGGGCCGACCACTGGTGAACCCGACCAGCAGGATCCGCCCGAACGGCGCGATGCAGCGCATCGATTCATCGAACACGTCGCCTCCCACGGGATCATAAATCACATCCGCACCGCGGCCGTCCGTGAGCGCTTTGACTTCTTCACGGAATCCGGTGGTGTAGTCGATCACGTGATCTGCACCCATCGCAAGCGTGACATCCCGCTTCTCCTGAGTGCTGGCCGTCGCGATCACGCGCGCGCCGAGAAGCTTAGCGACGTCGACGGCCGCCAGGCCCACACCGCCGGCGGCACCGTGCACGAGTAGTGTCTCATCCGCGACCAGCCGACCGCGTTGCAGGCCATACAACGCCGTCGCGTAGTTGGCACGGAAAGCTGCCGCTGCGCTGAAATCAACCGTATCCGGCAGCAAAGTGGCGCGCGCCGCCGCAACCAGCACCTGCTCGACACAGCCGCCAGGGCAGAGCACCCGGTCGCCGGGTTTGAAGCCGTCTACCTGCGCACCGACCTCGAGCACCTCACCAGCACCTTCGCCGCCGACGACGAATGGCAGATCGGGTTTCACCTGATACTCCCCGGCAATCATCAGCAGGTCGGTGAAGGCTACGCCGCGTGCGCGCAAGGCGACCTTGATCTCGCCGACACCGGGAGATCCCGGCGGGTCGATTTCTCGCACCACCAGATCATCCGGCGTGCCAAGACTTTCACAGAGTACGGTTTGCATGATCTATATCCAGTTCAGGTAGAGGGGTAAGATAGAAGCGTAAGTTCGATAAATAGCCTGAGCTAGTGTGTCGCCAGCTCCAGTTCGCCGGAGAGTTCGCCACCGGAAACCATCTGTCGGGTGGAGGCCAGCAGATAGTAGATGCTCGGCAGCACGAAGAGCGTGAAGAGAGTTCCCACCAGCATTCCGGCAACCAGCACTATGCCGATGCTGTTGCGCGCCTCAGCCCCGGGCCCGTCAACCAGCACCAGAGGTATGTGTCCCATTACCGTGGCACCGGTTGTCATAAGCACCGGGCGCAACCGCGTTTCTGCGGATGACTTGATAGCCTCGAGCTTGCTCAGTCCTTCGGCCTGGAGTTGTTTGGCAAATTCCACCACGAGAATGGCGTTCTTTGAAATCAGGCCAACCAGCGTAATGAGGCCGACCTGGGTGTAGATATTGATCGTCGTCAAGCCGAGATAGGTAAAAAGCAAAGCACCAGACAGCGCCAGGGGCACGGACCCCAACAACACCACCAGCGGATCCCGGAAGCTGTTGAACTGAATGGCGAGCGCCATGAAGACAAACGCCAGAGAGATACCCAGCACGCCGACCAGAGTATTGCCTTCTTCGCGCAACTGGCGCGATTCGCCTGCGTAGTCGATAGAGTAATGCGACGGCAGGAGTTCGGCCGCAAGCTGGTCCATTACGTCCAGGCCTTGCTCCTTGGTTCGGCCCGGCAGCATGCCGCCTCGAATTTTGAACGAGTTGTTCTGCTGAAACTTGCTGAGCACCCGTGGCGCCACTTTCTGTTCCAGCGTCGCAATGGCTCCGAGCGGTACCAGATCACCATCCGGTGTGCGAATTTTCAAACTCAACAACTCATTCGGATCCGGCCGGCCTTCCTGTTCAATCATGGGAATCACCCGGTAGGCCTTACCGTCCAGATCGAATCGGTTGACGTAATTCGCCGACAGAAAAATACTCAGCTGGCGGCTGACCTCTGCCAGGTCCATGCCGAGGTCGGCGATCCGCTCGCGGTCGAGCAGGTAGCGGCCCTGTGGCAGATCGATGCGCAGATCCGTATCCGTGAAGAGAAATACTCCGCTCGCTCTGGCGGCGGCTACGAGTTGCTGGGCATAAGGCAGCATCTCCAGCGCCGAGTCAGAAGACATGACAACGACTTCCATATCGTAGCGGCCCGCGCTCGGCAGCGCCGACGGCAGAATGGGGAACGTCGTCAATCCCGCGACTTGTGACAGGGCTGCAAACGCACGCGAGCGCAGTTCGTGGATGGTTTCATCCCGCTCGTCGGAATCCACAAACTGCATGCCGCCGAAGCCTCCGGTCGTCTGCACCATCTGCCACATCAGGCTTGAGCCGGGCAGGCTCTCCATCGCAGCCACCACATCTACCATGTAGCCGTGGGTATATTCGAGGGAGGATTCCGGCGGCGCAGTTACCGCCACCCGAATCAGACTCTGATCCTCGGTCGGCGCAAGCTCCTTCTGGGAAAATAGAAAAAACGGAATACCGAGCAGCGAGATGAAAACCGCGACGAACACGACCTGTGCATTGGAGGTAAGCAACCCATTGAGCAGTAAGCGATAGCGATCCTGCAAATACGCAAAGATCGAATTCACGCGCAGGGTCATCTTCGATTCTTTGCCCTTCTCCGGTGAAACCCAGGAACTCATCATGGGTGACAGGGTCAGCGCCACCATGCCGGAAATGAGCACTGCAATCGCAAGCGTGAACGCGAACTCCTTGAACAGAACACCCGTTAAACCCGAAAGAAAACCGCTCGGCGCATACACCGTCGCCAGCGTGATTGTCATCGCGATGATCGGCTTCACCAGCTGGCGGGAGCTGGCGAGTGCGGCGTGGGTTCGCGTCATCCCCTGGCGCATGTAACGCGCAACGTTCTCCACCACCACGATCGCGTCATCGACGACCAGCCCAACCGACAATACGATCGCGAGCACTGTAAGTAAATTGAGAGAGAAGCCCATCAGCGACATTGCAGCTACCGCGCCGAGCAACGAGATCGGAATTGTCACCAGCGGCACCAGTGCAGCTCGAAACGAACCCATGAAGACAACGACCACCAGACCAACGAGCATCACGGTCTCGGCAAGCGTGATGAAGATTTCCCGCAGGGCATT
>JAPUFN010000042.1 GCA_027293665.1 Gammaproteobacteria bacterium
ACTGCTCCCTGCGTTGCTCTAGCTCGGCAACTGCTCCCTGCGTTGCTCTAGCTCGGCAACCGCTCCTGCGTTGCTCTAGCTCGGCAACCGCTCCTGCGTTGCTCTAGCTCCTGCATCCCTGCAGTCGTCCTGCCTCCCTGCAGTCGTCCTGCATCCCTGCAGTCGTCCTCCATCCCTGGAGTCGTACCCGCGTCGACGGCGTTGCGCGCGGAAGGTGAGAAATGGCGGGCTAGGCCTCGTAGTCGGGGGCGTGGACGCGGCACCCGCGCCGCAGTAACCTAGTCCATCATGCTTGCGACTCATCGTGCCCGGGACTCGGATAGGCGTTTTTCGCTCGAGGGCTTCGAGCCCGCCTATCTGGAAGTGTATCGCCGCGGCGAGCTTAGCGAACGTGCCGAACGTGCGCTCGCGGAACTGGCGGATTGCTGCGCCTGTCCGCGAAATTGTCACGTGAATCGACTCGAGGACAAGAAGCTCGTTTGTCACACGGGGCGCTTCGCGATCGTGTCGAGCGTATTTCCGCATTTCGGCGAGGAAGATTGCCTTCGTGGCTGGCGCGGCTCGGGAACGATATTCTTCGGCTGGTGTAACCTGCGCTGTGTCTTTTGCCAGAACTGGGATATCTCACAACAGGCAGCGGGCAAAACGTGCAGCGCGGAAGACCTCGCCGGCTTCATGCTGGCGTTACAGGACCACGGCTGTCACAACATCAACCTCGTCACGCCGGAGCATGTTGTGCCCCAGGTCATTGAGGCGCTCGCGCTCGCCGTGCCCGCAGGCCTGCGTCTGCCCATTGTATACAACACCAGCGCCTACGACGCGCTGTCGTCACTTCGATTGCTGGAGGGGCTGATCGATATCTATATGCCTGATTTCAAATTCTGGCATAAGGACAGCGCACGCCGCCTGGCCAAGGCAAAAGATTATCCCGACCGCGCGCGTGAGGCGATCCTGGAAATGCACAGACAAGTTGGCGATCTTCGGTTCGGCGGAGACGAGCTCGCCACGCGCGGCCTGCTCGTACGCCACCTGGTCATGCCCAACCAACAGGCGGAGGCGGCGGCCATCTTCCAATGGCTCGCCCGCGTGGTGTCCCCCGATACCTATGTAAACATCATGGGGCAATACAGGCCGGCGTATCAGGTTGCAGGCAATCGCCGCGACAGCTATCCGGGGAAGTACCCGGATATTGATCGCAAGCCTTATCAGGCCGAGTTGGATGCCGCGTACGAGGCAGCGCGTCAGGCCGGGCTCTGGCGGATCGATGAGCGCGGCAGCGGATTGCGGCCGTTTCTTGGTTAGGGGCACTTCACGCCGACTGATAGCGCGCGTGGTAGGCTGCACTTGATTCGCGTTGTGTCTTTCAAGACGGACATTGCGTTTGCTAACCGAAGCGTCAGCACTCAAGTATGTTTCAATATCGAACAGCAAAACACAACGATGGGAGACTCGATCTTAATCACCGGAGGACGCGTATGAATCTGACCAGCCCGAACTTTGGCGATAATCAACCGATACCCAGTGTACACGCATTTTGTGCACCGGATTCTGCCAGCCATGTGACGATGTCGAACAATAGAAATCCGACGTTAACCTGGAACGACCTTCCTGCCGGCACGAGGTCCCTGGCCCTGATTTGCCATGATCCTGACGTACCGAGCAAGCCCGACGACGTGAACCAGGAAGGTCGTACCATTCCCGCCGACCTGCCGCGCGTGGAGTTTTATCATTGGGTGCTTGTCGATCTTCCTGCAACCGCGACGGGGATAACGGAAGGCGAGTACTCCGATGGCGTAACGCCGAAAGGCAAGGACGGGCCGGACGGCCCGGGCGGTACGCACCAGGGCCTGAACGATTACACCAATTGGTTTGCAGGCGATGCGGATATGGAGGGGAAATACTTCGGCTACGATGGCCCATGTCCGCCGTGGAACGACACCATCGTGCACCACTATGTGTTCACACTGTACGCGCTCGATGTTGAACGGTGCCCGTTAGAAGGGGAGTTCAGCGGGGCCGAAGTGCGCAACGCCATCAGCTCGCATATTCTCGCCCAAGCACGCATTACGGGGACATATAGCCTGAATCCCGACATCAAAGCTTAGCCGCAACTCGCGATTCTAGCCCGGATAGTGCATCAAAGAAAAAGGCAAAACCCCTTTAATCCTTTATAATTCAATCGCCTAAATTGAAACAGGAAGAGGTTTTCCGATGACAAACGGTACCCCAGAACCCTTTCATTTTCCGCCCGGTCGGCGCCGTCGCGTTTGAGTGCAATTTCAAAGGCGGCGAGAGCTCAAGCGCTGGTGGGGCCTTGCTGCTTCGTGGGGCCGACCGGCGCTTGCAACGCACAGCGGCCATCGCGCGGGCGCTTAATGATGCGCGCCGCCGCAAGTCGGTTGGGTGCCTCACGCGGACAACTCGGGGTGATCACCGAAATCAAGCCCCTTGGAGGGTCGTGTGTACCGCCTTACTTAGAATCTGCCAGCACTTTGATTCGAACTCCTCGGCCTTTTTTGCATCGAATACCAGGCCAGCAAGCTTGGTACAATCGGTAATCGCCGCCTCCAGCCCCCGCCAACTGCCGGGCGCATCTTGAAATTTCTTTACAACGTTTTCGGCGTTGGCCCCAAACGTCAGGATCGCGACGTTGATCAGCCTGGCCTTGACAGGGGTGAATTTGGAGTTCGCAGAACGGCGGCGCCTTTCGGTCTCGTTATGCGCGCGCGGCGTACCTACGCCGACGCGTCGGTCCCATGAGGGACTATTGGTCTGAATAAATCCCTGGATCGCAAGATCTTCCAGCAAAGACTCGAGCTCGGCCAAGCTCTGTGCCTTTCCGCGCAGCTGCGCGACGTTGGACTTGCCATCGACGAGAATCAATACAATCCGCAATCTTTGTGGCAAATGATACTTCCGCGATCCGAGCTCACTAGCGCCTTTGTCAGTGCGGGCAAATACGAGTTGGGTGTTCATCGCCTCAATACCTCTTCACAAGTGTTTCTTGACCACCCTTAATTATTGTTGCGCTTCACCTCCTGCAGCGACGTGCCCGGCACCGTGTTGAAGAACCTTCTTATTTTAATAGGTCCAATGCTACGGCACGTTGAAGCCTGATGGACAATGGTAAAGAGCCGGACCGACTAAATCAAGATATATGAGCGCTCGCCTGGCGTTGGCAACCGCTTGCATTTGTCACGCTGTTACAGTTATTGCTCATCCGTACGCTATTTTTGCTCGAATGCCTTCCACTCCGCCTGGATGTGCCCTACCTTACCCCAAGATGCAGCTAGATTTTTAAACCAAAATTAAGCCCTTGCTTCTACTCTTATCTCCGTGCCAAAAACACATGACAGGAAAGCAAGGAGATGCTGTGATCGTGATTCAGACGCCTAGCTAATATGAGCTAGCGATGCTCGGCGTATGTCGTTGTGGTTCGAGGAGGTGAGTGCACGAATCTCGTTGCGATCAGGCCTCGATACTGGAGGCGGCAAAGAAACGAATACGGCGCAGGTGCCCTTACTTGGCCTTTCACAAAACGGCGTTAGAGGCACCGCTGCGAGGCCTCCGCTGAGTGCTGCAGATTTCCTCGCAGCGAGCATTAGCGTCGCCACAGCCGCCACGGACAATGGCTACGCAACACCAGCAGCACCGGCCCGACCATCATGAGCGCGGGTGTGGAGGATTCCGGCACGGAAGCATGTGCAGTTACTAACCTAGCTTTCAACGAAACAAACTGGCCTGCGCCAACGGAAAACAGTTCCAAATCCATTTCGACTTTGTATGACTGGCCAAGCGGCTTTTGGCCCGTTCTGTGAATTACGTTGCTAATTGCCTTCTCCCGCAGGTTCTATTGATGCGCACGCTGTCATTGTATTTGGATTTTCGACTCTGACACCGCCATTCAACTGCCGGCAAAACAAAAAGCCGGGCAGTTTGCCCGGCTTCGTTATTTAGGTCCACGTGCTCACTCGTCTAGCCGTAGATTCACTCCCGTTTAGAGGCTGTTCTCACGGCCGCGCGAAGAATGCACCGTTTACAAAGTCGCCGGTGGGGTTGGTGTCGCGAAAATCGAACACAGCGCCCATCCCTTCGGCATTCGCCCCTGTCACTCCACCTGTGAGGGTACCCGCAGCCGTAGGAGATGAGTTAATCAGACTTCCGGGGTCCAGTGTTGCATTGAATGTCGGCCCATTTACAGAACCCGAGAAGTTTACGTTCCAATTGTTTCCGTCAAAGACCACCATATTCCCGCCGGTAAGTGCACCGTTGGCAAAATCCAAGTTTGCACTGACGCTCGAAACAAAGACGGCGCTTCCGCCGCTGCCGGCGCCTACACTGCTGATCACATTGGGGCCGTTGATAAAGTTGTAAACACGACCTGTCGGTAGGTTCGTCGGGGCCGTCATGGTTAACCAGAATACGTTGCTAGTGACCGGCGTCGTTACGCTTGGGTTCGCTGCGTCAGGCTGCAGCAAGGCCGGATTGGCCGCAGACGCGTTCCACGCGCCGAAGCTCACCGGAAAACCTGGGAGCCCAGTGTCTGTCGTCACCCCTGACGCCGGAGCGCTGCCTTGGCGCAGAACGACATCCTGGAAGACGTCAAAGAAAATCGGGCTGCCGGTCGAACCATCGCTGGCCACGGCACTCAACTGGCTGCCCCCGGACGTCGCAAATCCTAACTGATCGAGGCTCGCTACTTCGGCACCGCTCAGGCGCGGATCAACGCCGTCCTCCAGCAGTCCGGTCACCAATCGAGTCTGGGTAGGATC
>JAPUFN010000420.1 GCA_027293665.1 Gammaproteobacteria bacterium
GATCGCCTGCCGGTAGATGTGATCGGCGACGTCACCGGCGGCAAAGACTCCCGGAATGCTCGTCGCCGTTGCGTTTCCGTCGACGCCACTGTTCGTGCGGATATAGCCTCCTGCCATATCCAGCTGACCGGCGAAGATTTCTGTATTGGGCACGTGACCAATGGCGATGAAGACGCCTGTCAGGTCGATATCCCGCGTGGTGCCTTCTTTGTCGGCGATTCGCATACCGGTAACCCCGGCGTCATCACCGAGAACCTCTGCAAGCGTGTGATTCCAGATGGGTTCGATGTTGTCCTTCGCAAACAACCGATCCTGCAGAATTTTTTCTGCCCTGAGTTCATCGCGCCGGTGAACGAGGTGGACCTTGGTGCAGATGTTTGACAGGTACAGCGCTTCCTCGGCAGCAGTGTTGCCACCACCAATAACTGCGACTTCCTGGTTTCTGAAGAAAAAGCCATCGCAGGTTGCGCATGCACTGACACCGCGACCTTTGTAGGCGTCCTCTGATTCCAACCCCAGGTACATGGCGGATGCGCCTGTTGCGATGATCAGTGCATCACACGTGTAGGTCGCTGAATCGCCGGTGAGCGTCAGCTTCCCATTCGAGACATCGGCTGCGTTGATGTGATCGTTGATGATCCTGGAGTCAAATCTTTCGATGTGCTCGGACATCTGCGCCATGAGTTCCGGACCCTGCAGTTCCGCATGCCCACCTGGCCAGTTCTCTACCTCGGTCGTGGTCGTCAGCTGACCGCCGACCTCAACACCAGTGATGAGAACCGGTTTCAAGTTGGCTCGTGCGGCATACAGCGTTGCGGTGTAGCCCGCAGGACCAGAACCGAGAACGATCAATCGATGATGTTGCTGAGGCACGCTAGTACTCAAATTCGAAACGGCCGGTATTGTATACACCCGCTGGTGGCTTCGGCCAGTTGTGGCAAACAATGGGTGGGGAACCTGAATTTAATGCGTATCTGATCTGCAGTTTCTGATATTAATATTATATAAAACAGATGGATACGTGGAAGTGGTAGATTAGTTCCAAGATTCAACTGCGATCAATCTAGAGTCGGGTCGAGAGTATCGGCAGGCAGGTCGAGCCACTCGAGGGCGGCTGTTGGCTCGCTAAACACCTCGATTGCCAGGTGAGTCGACCACACGCTCTGGATCACACGACACAAGCCCAGCGTGATCTCGTTACCGACAACATAGGCTGCACGAAGACCTTCCTGTGGCTGACGATGCTCGCGATCGGTGTTGCCCACGGCCAGCGTGTCGGCGATCGACATATCAAGGCTCACAATATCCTGATAGTCGAATAGTACCCGGGTGGTATCGGGTAACCAGGCCGCCCAAAAGTCACGATCGAGCGCAACGAGATTGGATTTGTCCAGGCAGCCGCGCAGTTTGGCAACAATCAGTGAGTGTTCTGGAAATGTTTCTATGTGGTACTCAAGGCTCATAGGCAATTTCCCGGGCTCGTATCCAATCGGCCTTTCTGATGTAACCCGCCGAGCATCTTTACGCTAGGCTTAACTTTTTGCAACGGTGACTGGGTAATGAATTTGCAAAAACGTGTCACAGCGGATGCACCGCTCCTGGAGTTGCTTGGCATCCGCTGCGGTGATCTCGATGAGCCGATTGTGCTCTATCTGGATGTGCGGCAGGAGATGATCAACGCCGGTGGAATGTGTCATGGCGGATTCCTCTATTCCCTGGCCGATACCGCATGTGCCTACAGCCTCAGCCAGGCTGGTGTTGCCGCAGCGACGCTGGATGCGAGTATTACTTACCTCAAACCGGCACATGCCGGTGAAACCGTGATAGCACGAGCGAACGTGCTGAAGCTCGGGCGTCGGGTATGTCACAGTGAGGTACGGCTGGAAACCGCGTCGGGTGAGTTGTTGGCTACTTTTCGTGGCACTTGCGTCAACGCCACAGGCAATTAGGGGAGTTCATCGCCTTCATGGCAGGCGAAACACTGCCGTGTCGGGCCACCGTCTTCAGCCAGTGCCTGCTTTTCCAGATGGCAATTCCGACACAGGTCATGAAACTGTTCTTCGATGAGGGCGACGATTGCCGGATCGGTCTTGTGACATTCGAAGCACAGCCCGAGCCCGGTTGAATCGTTGAAGTTGTGATGGCAATCGATACAGCTGACACTCTTGTGGTCCATGTGTGCGAAGTTGACGGGCAGCATGGGCGCGTCAGCAATGCTTTTCTCGCGCAGCACGATGAGCATCACCACAAATGCCACGAGGGCCGTGCCCGCAACTATGCGAGCGCCCGCGGCTATGTGAAACAGCACAGGTTTTTGGCCCCGGCGTAGACGCCAGCCAGCGCAAGGCACGCAGCGAAGCTCGTAATGCCCTGGCGGTCTGCCAGATCGTCAGACAGTGGAGGTGCGGATCGCGTGAGGGATGCAGTGAACCGACGCCGGCCGTAAGCATATGCTGGAACGCTGAGCACGAGCAGGCAGAACAACAGGCTGTGCAGTATCCCGTTGATGACGAAGTTTGTGCCCAGCACATGCCAGACGCTCGTCAGGATCGCCGCGACGGAAACGATCAGATGCCATTGACGGAATCGGCTGAAACCGCGATACAGGACTCTGCGAGGTGTTGGAAAGGAACTCACTGTCGCCAGAACAACCAGCAGATAGCCGCCGATGCCAGCGAGCATGTAGAGCGGCGCACGCAGTTTCAGATACTCGATGACGGTTGGATCCCACACCAGAAAACCCAGCACGTGGCCGCTGATCAGAATGCTCGATACCACGGCCAGGTTGCGGTGCAAGCGCAGGCGCGGATTGCGCGCCGGGGATTCGGAATCCCACGCAAGCGCGATGAGTACTGCCAAGCCGCAAAATCCCAGGCCGTTGAAGAAATCCCAGAGGAATCCTGCCGCTGGCAGGCCGCGCGGCAGCAGGATAATCGCGAGCATTGCGACGCATATCAGTGCAAGCGTTGGCATTGCCGGACGGCGCGATCAGGCCACCAGTGTTAAAGCGGCTTGACGTCCACCGGTATGCCGGTCATATGGGCCTGATTGGAAAGCGGCTCGAAACTGTCACTGCCTGAAGGCAGCAGAACGTTGCAGTTAACGCCGGCCTTCTCTTTGGCCAGGCGCATGCCGTTGGAGGCCTTGTGACCCCATCCGTGAGTCATCGCGACCACGCCTTCGAGTAATTCGTCACTCACTTTCACCGGACACTCGATACTGCCGTTTACATTGCTGATCGTGACCTGAGAACCGTCAGCAATCTGTCGCTTCTCTGCATCTGCGGGGTGCATGAAGAGATAGTTTCGATCCCGCGATTTCTGCTTGAGCTTATCGATGTTGCTGTACCAGCTGTTGATCATGTAGCTGTCGCGCTTGGAGATGAGTTTCAAACGGTCCACAGGTTCGTTTTTCAACTCGGTGAAGATCTGTGCCATTCGAAGCAGAGCCGGTTCAAACGTGGCTGGATAACAATCGACCAGCTGGTCGGGTGTCTGCAGGTGCCGCTCGAAAAGCGATTCGGGGGTCGAGCGTTCCAGAGTTATGATTTCGACTTTTTTGAGTTCCGCCATCGAGCGACCCTGAGATCGCAGCATCGCATCCACGCGGCCCCAGATGTCCGCGTCTTCATCATCGAGAATCGACTGGAAACCCATCGCTTGCGCTAGAGATTCGTATATCCACCAGTCCGGCTTGCGCTCATATGCGGGTGGGACCATCGCGGGTGTGTACTGCACACTGGGCTGGTACTGCATACCCAGACCGGTAATGTTGATGTCCTCACGCTCGAATGCGCCTGCCGCGGGAAGTATGTAGTCCGCATATTCAGCGGTGGCGTTGCGATAGATGTCGACGCAGACCAGCAACTCGAGACTATCCAGCGCTGCGCGCATGCGCGCCTCGCCACCGATCGACAACACGGGATTGCCAGAGCTTACGAAAAGCGCGCGAATTGGCTCATCTGGATCGCAGATGTAATCGGCCATGAGATTGCCAGGCAGGTTGATGCCGACACCTCCGGGTTTCTTGATCTGGCCATAGGGTGTCTCTTCGAAACCCTCTGGCACCGCGCTGCCTGCGGCGGGACTGCGTTCGTAAAATCCCAGTGAGAAGAAATTTCCGCCTTCACGACCCAGGTTTCCCGTAACGAGAAGTAGCATCTGCAACAGCCAGTAGGCGAGAGTGCCCTGTCGCCCCATGTTGACCCCGGTTGACATGTGAGCGCACGCACTGCGAGCAGTGGAAAAATCAAGCGCGAGCTTGCGAATCTGCTCTGCGGAAATTCCTACGACACTTGCGACTGCATCGGGCGGATACTGTGAAACGAATTCCCGCAGCTGCTCGAGTCCTCTACCGTAGCGTTCAGCAGTTTCGTCGAAGCGTTCCACCTCATGGATCATCGCCGCGAGAAGATAGACGTCTGTGTCCGGTTGGACTTTTATGACTTTGCCGACTGTCCGTGCCGATTCGATCTCCCGTGGGTTGATATAGATAACTTTTGCACCACGAGCTTCTGCATCTTTCAGGTGTTGCATTGGATGCGGCAGCGAGATAAATGACATGTGGCTGACGGCCGGATTCTCGCCGAAGAGAACAATGTAGTCAGAATGATCTATGTCGGGTAGCGGATGCAGGGTTCGCGTGCCAAAGACCGCTTCGCTCCCGGCGAACTTGTTCGCACAGTCCTGCGTGCCGGAGCTGAAATGTTTCTTCGCACCCAGTTGGCGAACGAAATTTCCGAACGATGGACCATAGAGGGAGTTGAACCCGGTTGGATTCCCGGTATAGCTGCCAATCGCATTCACACCGCTGGTGTCTTTTATGGTCGTCAGACGTTCTGCAATTTCGCTGAGAGCCGTCTCCCAGGAAATCTTTTCAAAAACTCCGTCTGCGTTTTTCTTCAGCGGGTAATTCAGACGATCGGGGTCGTGATGAATGTCGAATCCGTAGATGCCCTTGTTGCAGACGAAGCCTTTGGAAATTGGATGGTCCTTGTCCGCCTCCAGCGAGATCAGCTCATCACCGCTGGTGGTTGCGAGCAGCCCGCAGGCTGGTTCACAGACACGGCAAAACGTCCGCCGGGTTGTGGTTCTGCTCTCTGCGTGTTTCGTATCCACCTCGATGTGACTCCCTTGCCCGCGAGCCCCATCATAACTCAGGCGCTCGGGGCAATTGCATTAGTCTCAAGCTCACCGGATTACAACGTGGCTCACCGCAATGGACCCTGAAAGCTGGTGGAATCAGCAACACACTCACTCGTGGCGATATCACACAGCTGCACCGTCACCCGGGTATTTGCCAGCACGATGGATTCCGGAGTCGCCCGTAGAATCAGTGGCAGATTCACGCGTGTTCCGGGCTGTATGGTGAACTCGCGCGTACTGAGGATTGCCAGGGGCAGGGCGGAATCCACGTCGAGCTGATAAGCCGTGACACCCTGGGATTTGTTCAATATCTGTACCTCGTATTGGTTGGTTACCAGCCCCTCGACGGTTCGCTGATAGAGCTCACCGCGGACACGCTGCACCTCGACATCGAATGGCGCGCGATTCGACAACGCAAAGGCAAAACCTGTAATCAACACGAGAAGTGCCGCGAGAGACCAGACACTGCGCCCCCTGTACCAGCGCGTGGCGCTATTGGTCAATGCGTTTTGCGAGGTGTAGCGGATCAGCCCTGGCGGGTACTCCATCTTCTGCATCACTTCGGCACATGCATCAACGCAGTGAGCACAACCTGTGCATTCGTATTGAAGGCCGTTGCGGATGTCTATGCCTACCGGACAAACCTGGACGCACAATCCACAATCTATGCAATCGCCCGACTTCCGTTCACTGGTTTGTGCGTTATCTACTTCAGTACTGCGCTCTCGCCTGGGTTCGCCGCGGCCGGGATCATAAGAAACGGTCAACGTATTAGCATCGAACATGGCCGCCTGCAGACGTGCATACGGACATACCGAGAGGCATACGCGTTCGCGTAGCCAGCCTGCGTTGAAGTAGGTGGCGGCGCTGAACACTACGACCCACAGTGTTGCCTGGCCGCTCGCCTGAAAAGTGACGATGTTGAGTGTCAGTGCGCCCATTTCGGTGAAGTAACCGACGAACGTCAGACCTGTCAGTGTCGCGCAGACGAGCCATATCGAGTGCTTGAGAGTACGTTTAACGATCTTGCCGACAGACCACGGCGCTTGAGCAAGACGAACGCGCTGCTGCCCTGGTCCTTCGGTGATCTGCTCCGCCCACATGAAGATGGCCGTCCACACGGTTTGTGGACAGGTGTAGCCGCACCACAGTCGTCCAAACATGGCCGTAAACGTGAACAATCCCGTGGCTGCAATGACGACCAGCCAGCCCGGAAGCCATAGTTCGCCCGGAAAGAAAGTCATGTTGAAGAGGTGAATCTGCCTCTGCGGTAGATCGAAGGTAACGACAGGTTGTCCCGCAAATTGAATCCATGGCAGGAGAAAAAAACCGATCAGCAGTGGCCAGCCAGTAAAAAACTGCAATCGCTGAAAAAATCCGCCTGCGTAGCGGGTGAAGATTTTTTCACGCCGATCGTAGAGGTCCCTCGTGGCGAAACCTTCGAGACGGACCGGCTCTTCGGGCACACTGCCTGTACTGTTCAAGCTGTTTTCCGCCGAGTGAAGTAATTGAGATCCAGGCGCCAGCCAATGGCGGTCACGCTGACCGGTTGGGCGAAATCAGTATACCGCTCATCGATTCTGCTGGACTACGCGAGCATGCAGTATGAGTTGGGACGCCCTTCAGTGTGGAGCCACTCGAATGGATAGATTGTAGGCGTACAATCGTCTGTGTTGGATTCGGATTCGCAGGGAGTGGATGCAGATGGCATACAAACATGTGCTCGCAGCAGTCGATTTGTCAGAGGAAGCTGATCGGGTTTTGCAGGAAGCAAAGCAGGTCGCCGAGGACCACGGTGCTGAATTAACCGTCCTGTCTGTGGTCAAGCCGCTGACCCAGGTGTACGGCGGGCTGGACATGGCTGCCTACACGGACGTGACAGTTAATTTTGAACGCGAAGCTCAAGCCCAGGCGCTGCGCCAGTTGCAGGAAATTGGCGAGCGAATGGGGATACAAGCGTCGCAGGTGGAAGTCGCCGTTGGCGCACCGCCGTCGAAGATCGTCGAGGTGGCCAACGCTCAGGACGCAGACCTGATTGTAATCGGTTCTCACGGTAGACACGGATTGGGTCTGTTGCTGGGTTCTACGGCGAATGGCGTGTTGCACCACGCACAATGCGATGTGCTGACTGTTCGAATAAGAAGTTGAGTCCGCGACGGGGTAGATGACGTACCGGTTGCGCACTCCATTAGATCGCTATTGGCTAGCCGAATTCCTTGCGCGTTAGGTCACGCGGCGCGTAAGGTGACATGACAAACGCCTGAGCGAGCACGGTGCGATGATGCATCAAATCAGACGTCGGTTCCGGCGCCAGAGAACGCGAGAAAGGCCGGCCAGCCTGCCGCGCTATTTATTGGCGCTTTGCGCCATCAGTTTCGGCGTCGGCTTCGCAGCGACCGGGCCAGCTACTGATGGATCCGCTGAGGTCTGGGTGGTCGATCTGGATGGCGCGCTCGGACCCGCCACCGGCGATCTCCTGATTCGGTCAATCGATGCGGCTGCGGCAGCCAGCGCCAAAGCGATTGTTATCCGCATGGATACCCCCGGCGGCCTTGATAAAGCGATGCGGGATGTTATTCGAAAAATCCTCGCTGCGGAAATTCCTGTCGTAACGTTCGTTTCGCCCGATGGCGCACGCGCTGCCAGCGCAGGGACCTATATTGCAACTGCGAGTCACATTGCGGCGATGGCGCCGGCGACAAACATTGGCTCATCGACGCCGGTGACGATCGGAGCTCCTACACCTACCCCTGCTGTGCCAGGAGCAGAGGATTCGGAGCAGGCAGCGGCAGCCCCGCAGGATGCAATGATGCGTAAAATCGTCAACGATGCTGTGGCGTATCTGCAGAGTCTGGCGGAACTGCGGGGCCGCAACATTGAATGGGCGGAGACGACGGTACGCGAAGGCGCGAATCTGCGTGCTTCAGAAGCACTGGCTAACAATGTGATTGATCTCATCAGCGCCGATCTTGACAGTCTGCTGCAGGACATCGATGGCATAGAGGTTGAAATTGCCGGGCGCGTCGTTGTGCTGGAGACGGCTGATGCCACGCTGCATTTCGTAGAAACCGATTGGCGTCACGATCTCCTGAAAGTCGTCACAGATCCGACGATCGCCTACGGGTTGCTGATTTTCGGCATCTACGGACTCATTTTGGAGTTCTACAACCCCGGAATGGTGGCGCCTGCGGTCATCGGGATCATCTGTCTGCTACTGGGTGCTTACGGCCTGCAGATGTTACCGATCAACTATGCGGGGCTGGCACTCATCGTTGTCGGTATTGTCATGATGGTGATGGAGTTTTTCACACCGACCATGGGCATTCTTGGCATCGCCGGGATAGCGGCTTTTGTTTTCGGATCTGTGATCCTCATGGATACTGAGGTGCCCGGCTATACGTTGCCGCTGGCGGTGATTGGTGCCTTCACCGCGTCTACTGTAGTCCTTGTCATGGTTGCAATAGGTGCCGCCGTGCGAGCGCGTACAAGCAGCATTCGAACCGGCCGGGAGGCAATGGTGGGCGCGCCTGCTCAGGCGCTGGAGGAATTTCAGGATTCCGGACATGTCCGGGCTTTCGGTGAGATCTGGCAGGCGAGGTCAGATGTGCCGGTCGGCTCAGGCGAGT
>JAPUFN010000421.1 GCA_027293665.1 Gammaproteobacteria bacterium
GTCTGAAAAGGATAAGCGTGGCGTGAGCCTGAAGGATGCGGAGACATATGCGTAGTCTGCTGGTCACCGGTGGAGCGGGTTTCATTGGCGCCAATTTTGTCATCTACTGGACACGCAAGTATCCGGATGATCGTGTTGTGGTTATCGACGCGCTGACCTACGCCGGCAACAGGGGGAACCTCGCGTGCGTAGAGGACCACCCGCACTTTCAATTTGTGCATGGCGACATCGGCGATAAAGAGTTGGTGCAGTCGTTGCTGGTTGACGGCAAGCTCGACACCATCGTGCATTTCGCGGCGGAATCCCACGTGGATCGCTCGATTCATGAGCCGGACGCGTTCATTCAGACGAATGTGAACGGCACGCACAATCTGCTCAAGGTGGCGCGGGAGGTATGGCTGGATAGCGACGATCCTCCCGCAACGCACCGTTTTCATCATGTTTCGACGGACGAGGTGTACGGCACGCTGGGGCCTGACGACCCTGCGTTCACGGAGGAAACACCGTACGCACCGAATTCGCCCTATGCGGCGAGCAAGGCCGCCTCCGATCATTTGGTACGTGCCTATCACCACACATTCGGATTGCATGTCAGCACCAGCAATTGCTCCAATAATTACGGGCCGTACCAGTTTCCCGAAAAGCTTATTCCTTTAATGATTGTCAACGCGCTGACGGGAAAACCGCTGCCGGTTTATGGAGATGGCTCGAATATTCGCGACTGGCTGTATGTGGAAGATCACTGCTGTGGGATCGACCTTGTTATCGATCGCGGCAGGGTCGGGGAGACCTACAACATCGGCGGCAATAACGAATGTGCCAACATCGATATCGTCAAGACTGTCTGCGCGGCTATCGACGAATGTTTTGCGACCAGGCCGGAGCTTGGCGCGGCCTTTCCTGACGCGCCCGCTGCCGGTGGCAGGCCGACAGAGTCACTCATCACATTTGTCAAAGACCGACTTGGCCATGACTGGCGTTATGCGATCAACGCAACGAAGTCGGAGAACGAACTCGATTACAAACCGGTAGAGGACTTTGAATCCGGATTGCAAAAGACGCTTGACTGGATGCTCGATAACGAATCGTGGTGGCGTGCCGTACTCGACGGTAGTTACCGCGAGTGGATCGCGAAGAACTACACCTGAGGCGTTTGATTTGCGAGCGCACGGGGGCTGAGCCAGCTGCCGCTGCGCAGCACGCCGAAATAATACTGGACAAGACCCGCCAGCATCTTGCTGCGTACCCGCAGCACGGGAATGCGCCACAAAGTGAACACATCCAGAATCACTGCCAGTAACAACATGGGCAGCCGAAGCAGCATGATCAGCAAGTGCGTCAGCCAGCGTTCGGCGCCACGGGTGTGGCGTTGCGTGTAAACGTGTTTCGAGATAATCACCTCAAGTTTGGTCATTGACTTGACATGGATGTTGAGGCGACTGGAGCCACCGTGCGTGTGAATGACCTCCACTTCCGGTGTATAGGCAACGCGCATGCCGCTGTCGTGTGCTTTACGGCACAAGTCGGCGTCCTCCACGTACATCCAGTAGTCTTCCGACCAGCCGCCGATGGCGTCAAAGTCGCTGCGATCGATTAGCAGGACGGAGCCGGTCACCCAGTCACAGTAGACCAGCGCGTCATACTCTGCCCGCGGGTTGGGAAAAGCAGAGGGAAGTATCATCCGCAGCAACGACTTCACGGTTTTGCTCTGATTCAGCAGGCTCGGAAAATCGTCAAACACCTTTTGTCGCTGTCCGCTGCGCGATATTTGTTTGGGTGCCAGAATCGCGATGTCGTCATGATTTTCTTTAACCTGAATGAGCTGCTGCAGGCTTGCCTGGCTGGCAATAACGTCCGGGTTCATAAAAAGCAGGCACTCACCCCTTGCTTTCGCGGCACCCAGGTTACACGCAAAGGCAAAGCCGCTGTTGCTGGGATTGGCAACGAACGTTACCCAGGAGAAGCGCGCGGAAAACTCTGCAAGTGCATCGCTATCCGATTCGTTGTCGACTACGACAATTTCCCAGTCGGCCGGAAAGTCCGCCTGCAGCGCGCGCAACGCAGCCTCGAGATGCCCCCATGATCGATAGTTGACAGTAATGATGGACAGTTTCATGGATATGAATATGTCATTATCGGCGAATGACTGATACCCCCAGTTACGGGAGAAAAACGGCGACTGAGGCAATGAGTCGGCCGCGCTTCACCGAGATTGCTACATTCATGCGCGCGCCGCTTGCCGAGTCGCTCGAAGGTCTGGACATTGCGTTGATCGGTGTACCCATGGATCTCGGGGTTACCAACCGCGCGGGAGCCCGGCACGGACCCCGGGAGATGCGCAATGCTTCGAGCCTGCTCCGCACCATCAATGTATCTACACAGATACAGCCATACGAACTGGCGAATATAGCTGACGTCGGCGACGTGCCGATCGACCATCTGTTCAACCTCGATGAGGCGATCAAGTACATCGAGAAATTCTACGTTGAGGTGCACAAGGCAGGTGTCATACCGTTGTCGGCCGGTGGCGATCACTCGATCACCTTTCCGATTTTCAAAGGCATTGCCGCAGATCGACCTGTTGGCATGATCCACATTGATGCTCACACTGACACCTGGGGCGAATTCTACGGCTCGAAGTTCCACCATGGAGCGCCGTTTCGGCTGGGTGTGGAAGCTGGGGTGCTGGACCCGAAACGTACGATTCAGATTGGAATTCGTGGCGGGCAA
>JAPUFN010000422.1 GCA_027293665.1 Gammaproteobacteria bacterium
GACATGGCCACCAGCGCCGTGGCCCTGGGCAAGGTCCGCGTGGCTCACATGAAAGGCGTGCCCGTGCCGGAAGGGGCGCTGGTCGACAACGAAGGGTCACCCACGACAGACCCCGGGGTAATGTTCAATGAGCCCTTCGGAGCGCTTGGTCCCTTTGGCAAACACAAAGGTTACGGCCTCGCCGTAATGTGCGAACTGCTCGGCGGCGCGCTCGCCGGTGAGTGGACGACGCAGCCGGAAAACCCGCACGGCAACAACATCATCAACAACATGTTGCTGTTTGTCCTGGACCCGGCAGCCTTCGGTGACACGGCAACGTTCCACAACGAGGTCGACGCCATGACGAGTTACCTGCATACGACAACTCCGGCTAAAGGCGTCGACAAAGTTCGCATTCCCGGCGAACCGGAACTCGAATCGGCCGCCGAACGCAGCGTGCAGGGCATTCCAATCGACGACAACTCCTGGGCGGGGATCCTCCGCGCGGCGGCGAGCGCCGGTCTCACCGAAGAAGAGATCGCCGGTTACGCCGCCTGAGCGGACGGGGCTTTCTCAAGATTGCGCGCAAACAGCGCAAAGAGACGTTCCCAGTGACGCTCGGCGGCCGCTTTGTGATAAACGCCATCGCGGCCCGGGAAGACAAAGCCATGTGCGGTCTGCGGATACGTCTCGATTCGATAGTTCGCGCCGGTCTCGCGCAGATGGTCATCCAGCGCTTCGATCATCTGCGTTGGTGCCCATTCGTCAGTCTCTGCGCAGCCGAAATAGAGCTCCCCTTTGATGTTCACAGCGTCCCGATGCGGCGAGTCTTCAGCGTCGGTACACAATCGCACGCCGTGCAATGAGGCTGCAGCCGCGATCCGTTCCGGGAAAGCGGCAGCGGCGGCGAAGACAAACGGTCCACTCATGCAATAGCCAACCGTCCCCACCGGGCCATCACCTGCGGCAGCTTCCGTTTCGATAAACTGCAGCATCGCGAGCGTGTCCTCGCACACCATTGCATTGGACAATGAGTTCATATGGCCAACCATCTGCGAGCGGCTCTCGGGTGTCACAACGAATTCAGCAACCCGACGATAATAGAGATTCGGCAGCATGACATAGTAGCCAACGGTGCCAAGGCGCCGGGCCATGTCATGCAACTCCTCGCGTTTACCCGGCGCATCCATGTAGAACAAAACCACCGGGAAAGGTCCCTGCTCATCGGGATGGGTCACGAAGGCGTTCATTGACCCATCAGGTGTAGCGATGTGCACTTCACGCTCAATCATGAGCCAACCTTGTCAGGATCGGAGAATCGGTACTCTTTGGCCAGCTCAGACACCTCAAAGACACCACCGCTTTTCTCCATCACGTCGGGGTCCATGCCTAAAGCCGCAACGCAGCGTCCGGTGAAGCGCGGCGACTCCGCGGTCGCAAGATCGAACTCGACAGCACCACTGGCAACGGCATCGAGTATGAACTCCGTCTTCACCGCACCGGGCCACAACGACAGTGCCGCCACA
Organism: Gammaproteobacteria bacterium; assembly: GCA_027293665.1. GTDB lineage: Bacteria > Pseudomonadota > Gammaproteobacteria > Pseudomonadales > Azotimanducaceae > SZUA-309. Next base: position 1,506 of record JAPUFN010000422.1, read on the forward strand.
CCATAGTCTTTCAGCTCGATTGCCATGTCCTTGGCCATCCGGTCGACCCCCGCCTTGCACACACCGTAGGATGCGCTGAACGCATAACCGGCAGCGCCGCGCGAGGAGATGTTGACGATCAGTCCGCTGCTCTGGGCAACCATGAGTGGTGCGGCGTAAACGCTTGCCACGTAGTAACCGCGCAGACCAACCCCGCACTGATCGTCCCATACCGATATCGGGTGTTCCCAGAAACCACCACCCCAGGCTGGCGGATCGGGAATCTTGTAGACGTTGTTCACCAGGATATCGAGCCGACCCTGCTCCTGTGCGACCCGCGCAAAAAGTGCCGCCACTTCCGCATCCTCATTGTGGTCCACGCGAACGGCGATCCCTTCGCCACCGAGGTCGGCAATGACTGCAGCAGTCGCCTGAATTGTTCTCTCAGCGGGCGGCTCGGCAGCGCTTTCACTGCGCCCTGTGACGTAGACGGTCGCACCAGCTTCTGCGAGTCCCTCGGCCACGCCTTTGCCGACGCCGCGACTCGCCCCTGTGACGACCGCAACTCTGCCTCTGAGATCTGCCAAGGTGTCCCCCTTTTTCCCTGCACGACCATTGTACCTAAACGGCGTTTCGTGACAGCCATCGAAACTGGACCCACTGCAACGCTTGGGCTAACGTGCGTGCACGCGATGCGAGGAATCTGCATGCCCGGCTCCGACATCAAACGCGCTGGTCTGAAAGTCACGCTGCCACGACTCAAAGTGTTGGAAGTTCTGGAAAACGCGGATCCACATCACCTGAGCGCTGAAGACGTCTACAAAAAGCTGATGGATTCGGATGACTCGGTGGGGCTTGCCACCGTTTATCGAGTACTGACGCAATTCGAGTCCGCCGGTATCGTCGCGCGGCACAATTTCGACGACGGCCACTCCGTGTACGAACTCGCCAGTGAAGAGCACCACGACCACATGGTCGATATCGACACGGGTACCGTGGTGGAATTCATCAACGAGAGCATCGAATCGTTACAGCGAGAAATCGCCGCCGAGCACGGCTTTGAACTGGTGGATCACGAGCTCGTTTTGTACGTCCGCAAGCGACCGGATCCGTGAGGATACGGGGTGGCTGAGCAAGCCGCACTGTAGTTGCAAATGAGAATGATTTCCATTTAAATAGTGGGTTCCTGTTCCCGTTTGTGGCAGTCATGTCCGAGTCCCTCAGCGAACTCCAGATAGGCGCGGTTGCCCGCGTAGTCGGCTATCGCGAAGACAGTACCTACAGCGCGCGCCTGCTGCGTCTGGGGCTGATTCCAGGCACGAAATTCAAACTGCAGAGACGGGCTCCGCTGGGAGACCCGGTGGAAATTCGCTTCCGCGGTTACTCACTGGCACTGCGACCGGCGGAAGCCGATTGCCTGCTGCTCGACCTGGTGCAGGAAGATGAGGATCCTGCGGCATGACGCTCATCGCTCTCGTTGGCAACCCCAACAGCGGCAAAACGACGCTCTTCAACGAGCTGACCGGTAGCCATCAGCGTGTCGGCAACTGGCCTGGGGTCACGGTAGAGCGCAAGACCGGCGAGTTTCGCCATGGCGCAAAGCAACTCGCCGTCGTCGATCTGCCCGGGACCTACAGCCTCGAACCCGTGGGTGACGCAATCGACGAGACACTCACCCGCGATTTCATCAGCGGTAGCGGGCTGGCAGCAGGCGAACCGGGGCCTGACGTCATCATCAGTGTGCTCGATGCTTCCAGTCTTGCACGGGGCCTTTACCTGACCACTGAAATGCTCGAAACGGGTTGCCCCGTCGTCGTGGCACTCAACATGATCGACGTTGCCGATGCTCACGGCGTGCACATCGACAGCTTTACGCTGTCCCGACAACTGGGCTGTCCGGTCGTGCCGATCGTCGCCAGCACAGGCGACGGCATTGGCGCGCTGAAAGACGCCGTGGAATCTGTCGCGGCCCCCAGCGTCGACCTGCCGCCTTTCGCCGGTCCCGCCGAGCGTTACGCCTTTATCGACGCCACGCTCGAATCCTGCCTGCAGACCACTCCCGTACGACGCACGTTGACAGACCGAATCGATGCGGTCGTGCTCAATTCGTATCTCGCATTCCCGGTGTTCCTGGGCGTGATGTATCTGATGTTCATGTTCTCGATCAACATCGGCTCCGCGTTCATCGATCTGTTCGATGGAGTGGGCAACGTTGTCTTCGTCGAAGTCCCGCGCGTGCTGCTTGGCGCCCTGGCGCTGCCCGACTGGCTGATCGTCTTCATCAGCGATGGTGTCGGCGGTGGCATGCAGCTGGTGGGCACGTTCATCCCTGTCATTGGCTGTCTGTT
>JAPUFN010000423.1 GCA_027293665.1 Gammaproteobacteria bacterium
TCGGGTATCTCTCAAATATCGTATTAACTTGTTGAAAAATAAAAATTAATGACGGAAAGGGGGGATTGACTCACCCATTTACCGCCAAACCGCTTCGCTGATCGCAGAAGTGCGCTCCATTCCGCCTGCATCCAGCCTCGCAACGAGGATTCGGGGCCATTTCGCCACGCACCTGGCCACGCTGACCCGATCGAATATCCCATCCTTCTTCGCAAACCCATTTTTCTATGATATCCTCTATAAATATCTACAGAACTGTAGAGGTTAACATCTGATGTCCACAACTACACAAGTTTCCGCCTACATCTCCGAAGAGACCAAGGCTGAGTTCGAAGCGTACGCGAAGCGCCACGGCGTGAAGAAGGCCTACCTGATCGAAAAGGCACTACAGCATCACCTGCAGGCGTTACGTGAGATCCCCGAGGATTTGATCATTCCGTCTCGGCTGGTGTTAACTGGTGAGGCGATGGCAGAGACCGCCAAACGCATCGCCCAAGACGATCAGCCATCGGAAGCTCTGACTGCCCTGTTCCGTGAGTAGCGAGGAGCATGAAGTTCGCATCCGACGGCTGGGGCCTCGGGACGACCGTTCAGGATTTCGTAGCGGGAATATCGATCTAGATCGTTTCTTTCAGCGCTATGCAGGTCAGAATCAGTTTCGACATCACATTGGAACGACTTATGTCGCCGTCCAAGGCGGCCAGATCACCGGATTTGTCACCGTCTCCAGCGGGGAAATGGTTGCGGAGAAGCTGACGAAAAGCCTGCGCAAACGCCTGCCTGCTTATCCACTTCCGATCCTGCGCCTTGCCCGACTAGCCGTGGACGAACGATTTCAGGGGCATGGCGTCGGCAAGCTGTTGCTACGCGCCATCCTGGAACTCGCCCTGGAGATGCGGGACCGGGTCGGCTGTATCGGTGTTGTTGTGGATGCGAAACCGGATGCCGTCGACTTTTATTCGACTCTGGGCTTCACACCGATCGAACTGATCAGTGGGTCCCTTGGAGATCGACCTGAGCCGGTCGCCATGCTCTTACCCATCGACCAGATCGCTGCCGCAGTCAAAGAGGCAACGGACTAAACTCGGCATGTACAAACAGCAACAATGATCGGGAACGCTCGTTCAAATCGGCACGACAGAGTGAGCTGAGCGACACATCACTTTTCTGGCAACGAAAAAAGAGCAATGAGAAGTTGAGTGTGAAATCCATCAATAACATTCTGCGCAAAATGACCTTCGATGATCTGCACGACTGGGCCGGTGAAACGATTCTCAGTCGCGGAAAAACGTATGTGAAGCGTGTCGACCAGCTCTCCCACACCGAGAACAACGCCCTTGTTGCATGGGTAACCGGCAGCGAACGATATGTCACATCGGTCCGTGTCGACGAAGAACCCGACTACGAATACTTCTGCAGCTGTCCCTATTCGTGGGGACCATGCAAGCATGCGGTCGCGGTGATTCTGGCGGCTGCGGAAAATGTAAAGGGAAAGGAGACAATTCCCCTGCTCGATGAGGACAACGATCTATATGACGCACTATTCGGGGATTCGGAAGAAGACGAACAATGGATAGATGACGAGTGGGAGGATGATGAACCGGCATACGACCGCATGCCGCGGCGTGCAAAGGCGCAGGCCAAAGTCTCTAAGATACTTGAGGATAAAGGCCGGAACGAACTTCATGACCTGCTGATCGATCTGAGTGGACGATTCCCGGAGGCTAGGCAGCACATAGTCGAAACTGAACAGCTTGCCAGAGGCCAGGTGGATAAAGTGGTGCGCACGTTGTGTTCGGAGATCAGTGATCTCACCGCCGAGCCTGTCTGGTACAACCACTGGCGCGGTGAAGGAAACCTGCCAGATTACTCACACGTTGAAGAACAGTTGCGCGCACTGGCCGTCCAGGGTCACGCGGATGCGGTGCTACAGGTCGGCGCGGAGCTTTGGACTAAGGGTATCGCCCAGATCGAACAATCCGATGACGAAGGTGAAACTGCGATAGCGATCGCAGCCTGCCTGGAAACCGTGCTGACGGCGTTGCCACAGTCCTCCCTGGCGCCACCTGAGCAACTGCTTTGGGTGATCGACCGGGCGCTGGAGGACGATTATGCCTTGCTGGATTCCGCCGAAAAGCTTCTCGAGCGGCGCGGATATACTCGTGCCAACTGGCGGGAGGTGGCGAGTACAATCGAAGCACGGCTTGAGGCAATGCTCAAACCACGCACCACCAGGTTTTCCTTCAGGTACCGGCGCGAAAGACTTTTGATCGTGTTGCTCGATGCTTATGGCCGCGCCGGATGGAAAGACAGGATCGTCCCCCGGCTCGAAGACGAGGCGGACACATGTCAGTGTTACACACGGCTGGCCGACACGTTGCTGGCGGCAGGCGAGAAAGACCGGGCCCGGCATTGGTGCATTCACGGCTATGCGCATACGGTGACTGACGCACCCGGAATTGCAGCGACCCTGCAAGAGCGGCTGCGGAAAATTGCGCAAATGGAACGGCGACACGACCTGGTCGCAGCCTATCGTGCCAAGGACTTTTTCGATGATCCATCAAGCACGAGTTACAGCGAACTGCGCCAAACGGCCGAGAAGGTGAAATGCTGGCCGGCCGTGCGCGCCGCGGCCCTCCATTATCTCGATACCGGCCGGCGCCCCGTTTCCAAAGACCGGAACGGCAAGGGAGACGACTGGCCCCTGCCGTCCCCCGAGGTCGAGTCGCCAACAACAAAAAAGCGAAGCGGCTATCGACGATTTCCCGATCTTGAGACACTCATTGACATCGCCATTGTGGAAAAGCGTTTCGATAACGTCGTCGACCTTTACCGACGTCTGCGCAAAACCAAGCGGTGGACAGGGGAGACGGACAAGACGGTGGCGCAGGCCGTGGTCGATACTCACGCCGACCTTGCCCTCGGTATCTGGCAAGACACCGTCGAAGGCCTGATTGACCAGGTCAAACCGAAGGCTTATGAGGAGGCGGCTGTCTACCTCCGGCTCATAAAAAAGGTCTACACGCGGGATAATCGTCTGGATGACTGGCGGGGGCTGCTCGAAGATTTACGAAGAAAACACAAGGCCAAACGGCGACTCATGGGAGTGCTCGACACCCTGTCAAAAAAGAAACTCATTGACTGACCGGCCAGTGGATGCATGAAAGGCTCTTAGCCACCCGGGAAGGATTTTGGTGTCCCACGACCATTATCACTTCGGTGAGCTGAGCAGGTCGTGCTGCGCGCAAACGGGTGATTGTCGCTCCGAAAAA
>JAPUFN010000424.1 GCA_027293665.1 Gammaproteobacteria bacterium
GAATTTGTATGGCGGCACCGGCAAATTATCAGGAGCCGGCACACCTTTGACGACGCGTCCGGCCATATCGAAGCGCGAACCATGGCACGGACAGAAGAAGCCACCCTGCCAGTTCTCATCGAACGGCTCCGGGCGAACTTCACCATGATATTTTGGCGAGCAGCCCAGATGGGTGCACAGCCCCAGATACACCCCGATCTCCGGCCGCTTCGAGCGCCAGGGGTTTGCTGCGTATGCCGGCTGCTGTTCGGAATTAGCCGACATGGGATCGGCAAGTTGCGCGTTGTCCCGCCTGAGGATTTCCAGCGTTGCCTCATCGCGGTAGAGCACAAACACCGGCAGACCCCGCCAGGCGGGCATGGGGCCGAGCATTTCACCTGGCTTCAGCTTGGAAATATCCACTGTGATCGGCGCGCCGAGTGCTCTGGCTCTGGCGCTGGGAACCCAGGAAGCCACAAAAGGCACGGCTGCACCAACTACGCCAACGCCGGCAACCGCCGAGGTGGCGCCGATGAGGAAATATCGTCGTTGTTTGTTGAAACCTGACGTATCGATGCTGCTCGGCTGTGCCGAGGTGTCGCTGCTGCTCACAGCTTTTTGCTCCCGCCGGGTTTAGACAACCGCCAATGCTAACATAGCCCGGAGTTTCAACCCTGCCCCGGCAGCCAACTGGCGCGCTGGTTTTCTAACGTTTGGAGTACTGTGGACGTTTCCGAGCCTTGCGCAGACCGACCTTTTTGCGCTCCACGGCACGCGCGTCGCGCGTCAGGAATCCGGCCCGCCGCAGGGTGCTGCGCAGCGATTCGTCGCTTTCGACGAGCGCGCGTGCAATGCCGTGCCTGATAGCGCCGGCCTGTCCTGAATTACCACCCCCGCGTACGGTAACTTTGATATCGACCTTGTTCATCATTTCGACAGCTTCCAGCGGTTGCCGCACAATCATGCGCGCTGTTTCTCGCCCGAAGTACTCATCCAGAGGATGCTTGTTCACCAGGATGTTGCCCGTCCCGGGTGTCATAAAAACACGTGCGGCCGAAGTCTTGCGACGACCCGTACCATAATCGTAGTTGGCTGGCATGCCTTATAGCTCCAAGGTCTGAGGTTGTTGAGCGCTGTGGGGGTGCTCCGGCCCGGCATAGACTTTCAATTTCTTAAACATCGCTCTGCCAAGCGGATTGCGCGGCAACATGCCTTTCACCGCTCGCTCGATGATGCGTTCCGGATGGCTGTCGCGCAGGTGTTCAAAGCTGATCGCCTTGATGCCACCCGGGTAGCCGCTATGTCGATAATAGATCTTATCCGAGGTCTTGTTGCCGGTAACTCGGACCTTCTCGGCATTGACCACGATGATGAAATCGCCGGTATCGACGTGCGGCGTGTATTCGGGTTTATGCTTGCCGCGCAAGCGCCGGGCGATCTCAGTGGCCAGGCGCCCCAGGATCTTGTCTTCTGCGTCTACGACGAGCCACGAATGCTCGACGTCCTGTGCGCGGATACTTACGGTTTTCATCGCGTGTGGATATTTAGCCGGGATTTTCGGAGCGCGAATCTTAGCGGAGCATATTGTCGATTACAACCGGCCTTTCGGCCCTTGCAACCGTCCCGGGCAGCCGTCTCGCTAGCGCTTTTACGCTCGATGCGCGCGCGCGAGGTATTCCAGGGATTGCATCTCGAGCAATCTCGATTGCGTTCTTTCAAACTCGAAGCGCAGTCGTTCGCCAGCGTAGAGATCCGCGACCTGCACGTCTGCCGACACGATGAGCTTGACGTTGTGATCATAAAACTCATCAACCAGGCTGATGAAACGGCGAGCCGCATCTTCACTACGGGTTGTGAAGCGCAGAACATTGCTGATGAGCACCGCATGAAAAATGCGTGATAGCTCGATGTAGTCATTCTGGCTGCGGGGTCCTTCGCACAGTTCGGAAAACTCGAACCAGGCCACATCTTCTGCCACGAAGCGGGCTTTAATTGGTCGGTTTTCGATCTCGAGCACGACATCGGATTCCGGCGTGTCCGGCGCAAGCGCACGAAAGCTGCTGCTCAGTGATCTTTCTGCCGCCGCATCTAACGGCGAATGATAAATTTCGGCCCGCTCGAGTACCCGCAGGCGATAGTCGACGTCTGCGTTGAGATGGTGCACCCGGGTGTGCGTCTTCAGCAGTTCGATGGCAGGCAGGAAGCGCCGGCGCTGCAGGCCATTTTCATAAAGGCGATCCGGCACGACGTTGCTCGTCGCAATCAGAGTGACCCCTGCAGCAAACAGATGCTCCAGCAGCTCCCCGAGGATCATCGCATCGGCGATGTCGGCGACGAAAAATTCATCGAAACACAACACCTTTGTCTCTGCAGCGAAGTTGGCCGCAACCTGTTCCAGGGGGTTGGCCGTGCCGGCAAGATCAGTCAGCTCATGATGAACACGTTGCATGAACCGGTGAAAATGCATTCGCAGCCGGTCATCAGCGGGCAGGCACTCGTAGAACAGATCCATCAGCAGCGTTTTGCCTCGACCGACCCCACCCCACAAATACAATCCTCTTATCGGTGTGGTCTTACGGCGCCGGAACCATCGACCCAGCCCGCTTGCGCGAGCCTTGCGAACCTGCAGCACCTGAAAAAGTGCCGCAAACAGCTGCACGACTTCGCGTTGCACTGGGTCTTCGCTGAATCCGGCTTCTGCCAGTAGGTGTTCATACTTTTCTACCGGTGTCATGAGAATGACTTTAGCGACTCCTCGCTATTTCTGCTACGGTCGCCCGGCATGCGAGAACTCATTCGATACGTCCTGGTTCCGGCACTCGTCGGCGGCTCTGTCGGGCTGATTATCCTCTTCGTTTCCTATTTCAGTGACGCAAGCAACGGCGCTGCCAAGCCGGGTTACGCGAATGCCGTGCGCAAAGCTGCACCCGCGGTCGTCAATATCTACTCGGCCAAACTATTGAAGCCGCCAATCTGTCAGCAACCGCGGTTTCGTGAATGGTGCAACCGCTTCGCGGGTGACGGCCGCAGCCAGATGCAGAGCGCACTCGGCTCCGGCGTGATCGTGCGCGAAACAGGCTACATACTCACAAACAACCACGTGATAGACGGCGCAGACGAAATTCTCGTCGCGTTCGCCGACGGCCAGGCAACCACGGCCACGCTTGTCGGCAACGATCCTGAAACGGATCTCGCGGTAATCAAAGTCGCAACCAGCGGCCTGACACCGATCACGCCGGCAGATCCGGCGTCCACCGAGGTCGGCGATATCGCGCTCGCCATCGGTAACCCCTTCGGCATTGGTCAGACGGTTTCGGCCGGCATCATCAGCGCGAAGGGGCGTGCGGGAATAAGCCGCAGTCCCTACGACGACTTCATTCAAACCGATGCGGCCATCAATCCAGGCAACTCGGGCGGCGCGCTGATCGACGCCAACGGCGACCTGATCGGCATCAACAGTCTGATCTTCTCGCGTTCCGGCGGCTCCGAAGGAATCGGCTTCGCAATCCCGGCGCGTCTGGCGATCAGCATCCTCGACGAGATCGTCGAAACCGGCCGGGTGACGCGCGGCTGGCTCGGCGTGGAGTTGACGAATTCACCGCCGCAGGGCAGCGGCGTGGGTCTGGAAGTGACGACGATCATCAGCCTCGGACCGGCGCACAAAGCCGGCCTTCAGGTAGGCGATCTCATCTTGTCGGTCAACGAACAACCGGCTGTCAGCTCCACCGTGGTCAGCCGGCAGATCGCCCATGCCGATCCGGGCAGCGCCATAGAAATGAACATACTGCGCAGCGGTCAGCAGATATCGGTGACGGCAGTTTCAGGCGTCCGGCCCCTCGCGCATTAGAGCAACTAGCAGCCTCACAAATCGCGCCGCGAGCGTTAGAGTCGCGCCCCGGGCGTTATAAATCGCGCCGCGAGCGTCATAAATTATGGTCGATGTCCTTGAGCCGCAACTCCGCTGCCCGCGCATGGGCCTCAAACCCTTCACCGCGTGCAAGCGTTGCTGCTGTCTGCGCAAGCGGCTGCACACCCTTGGCGCTCAGCTCGATCACTGAGCTGCGCTTTTCGAAATCGTAGACACCCAGGGGCGAAGAAAACCGTGCCGTGCCATAGGTCGGCAGTACATGGCTGGGCCCGGCGGCATAGTCGCCCATGACTTCTCCGGAATGCGGACCGAGAAAGATCGCGCCGGCGTGATGCACCTGTGACAGATGGTCCGCCGGTTCGGCGATTGCCAGTTCCAGGTGTTCCGGGGCAATCCGGTTGGCGACCACGAACGCTTCCGCGAGGTCGCGGGTCAGGATCAACGCGCCACGATCATTCAGCGACTGTCGAATCAATGCTTCGCGTGATCTTGCTGGAAGCAGGCGCTGCATCGTGTCTGCGACCGCGTCCAGGTACGCTGCATCGGGTGTTACGAGCAAAGCCTGCGCGGCGGCATCGTGTTCTGCCTGTGAGAAGAGATCCATCACAACCCAGTCCACGGGCGTGCTGCCATCGGCAATGACCAGCACTTCGCTGGGTCCCGCAATAAGATCGATTCCCACCTGGCCGAATACGAGGCGTTTCGCCGCTGCAACGAAGGCGCCGCCGGGGCCGACGATTTTGTCTACCCGGGGAATGCTCGGCGTACCGTAAGCGAGCGCGGCGACGGCCTGGGCGCCGCCAATTCTAAAAGCCCTGTCGATGCCCGCTACGTGGGCAGCGGCAAGCAGCAGCGGACTGGCCTCCCCGGCGGGTGTTGGCGTGACCATGATCACTTCCGGCACACCGGCCACTTTCGCCGGAATCGCCGTCATCAGGGCGGTGGATGGATAGGTCGCCTGGCCACCGGGCACGTAGAGCCCGACACGCGCAAGGGGAGTGATCCGCTGGCCGAGACGGTTGCCGAGTGCATCTTCGAAGCTCCAGTCGGCAGCGCGCTGGCGCTCGTGAAAGTCGCGAATTCTTTGCGCAGCGTGGTTCAAGGCATCACGCTCAACGCCCGGGATGGCCTGATAGGCGCGCTGAAAATCAGCCGGCGTGAGTTCCAGCTCAGCGACGCTTGCACAGGCCACTCCATCGAGCTCAGCCGTCAGCCGGATGACCGCTGCGTCGCCCTGGCTGCGAACTGATTCGATGATCTCTCGCACAATCCTGACCACATCAGCGTCTTCGCGGGTGTCCCAGGCAAGCAGGTCATCAAGACGCGCATCGAAATCATCCGCGGTGGTGGCAAGTCTGGTGATGTTCAAAGTCATTTCGAATTCCGCAATGGCCTGTCGCGAGACCAGCAGTGTGCTTATCAACACGCCGCTAGTCGACGGCTGCTCTCAATGCTTCGATGAGCAACTGCACTTCGTCGAATTTCGTTTTCATCGATGCACGATTGACAATCACGCGCGAGCTGATTTCCGCAATCGTTTCGAGTGCAACCAGGCCGTTGGCCTGCAGAGTGTTGCCTGTATCCACAATGTCCACGATGCAGTCCGCCAGACTCATAAGGGGTGCAATCTCCACGGCACCTGATAACGGGATGATGGTGACCTGACGGTTGCGTTCTTCGAAGTACTGCCGGGCGACGTTGACGAATTTGGTCGCGACTCGCAGATGTCCTTCACGCATTTGCAACCCATCGGCGGTGGACGCCGGCACCGCCGTCATCAGTCTGCAGCGACCAACGCGCAGGTCCAGGCGTTCGTAGAAGTGTGTGCCGCCACCGTACTCTAAAATTGTGTCCTTGCCGGTGATGCCGACATCGGCCGCACCATATTCGACATAGGTTGGCACGTCCGAACCGCGCATGACCACGAGCTTGTGACCACCGATTGCGGTATTGAAGACCAACTTGCGGCTGGCCGACATGTCTTCCACCGGCACAATCCCGGCTTCGGCCAGCAGCGGCAGACATTCATCGAGAATTCGCCCGCGGTTGAGTGCGATCGTCAGTCCCATAGTGATTCCATGATCCTGCTCAGCGCACCCGTTGCACGTCTGCGCCGAGCAACTGCAACTTTTCTTCGATTGTCTCGTAGCCGCGATCGATGTGATAGATCCGATCGATCAGAGTCGTGCCTTCGGCAACCAGGGCTGCAACCACGAGCGAAAATGAAGCGCGCAGATCCGTTGCCATCACCGGGGCAGCCTTGAGGGAATCCACACCACGCACAATCGCAGTTGAGGCGCTTTGAATATCTATGTCTGCACCGAGGCGGTTGATTTCCTGCACATGCATGAAGCGATTCTCGAAAATCGTTTCTGTCACTCTGCTTTCACCAATGGCCACGGCATTCATCGCCAGATACTGCGCCTGCATATCCGTTGGAAAACCCGGATACGGGGCTGTCTCAATGTCTACGGCCTTCGGCCGTCTGCCGTGCATGTCCAGCTCGATGACGGCTCCATCCACCCGCACGTCGGCACCCGCCGCGCGCAACTTTTCCAACACCGCTTCGAGAGTCGAAGCATCCGTCTGCTGGAGCTTCACCCGGCCCCCTGTTGCCGCTGCCGCGATTAAATACGTGCCCGTTTCCACTCGGTCCGGCATCACGGAGTACTCGCAGCCATGCAGTCGTTGCACACCTTCGACCTCGATCACGGAAGTTCCCTGGCCACTGATCCGGGCACCCATGGCGCTGAGAAAATTCGCAAGATCGACAATTTCGGGTTCTCGCGCCGCATTGCTGATACGCGTTGTGCCCTCGGCCAGACAGGCGGCCATGAGGATGTTCTCCGTGCCACCGACGGTAACGAGATCGAACGCAATATCTGCACCCCGCAGACGGCCGTCGACTTTTGCCCGAACGTAGCCGTCGACAACTTCGATTTCCGCGCCGAGTGCCTCCAGGCCTTTCAGATGCTGGTCCACGGGGCGCGCACCAATCGCGCAGCCACCGGGTAGTGAGACTTCCGCCGCGCCGAAGCGGGCAAGCAACGGCCCCAGTACTACGAAGGAAGCCCGCATCGTTTTAACCAGTTCATAGGGCGCTTTGAGCTGCCCTAGATGTGCCGCTGTCACCTCCACGCGCATTTTTTCATCGACAACGACCTGAGCGCCGAGGCAGCCGAGCAGTTCGATCATCGTTGTCACATCGTGTAGATGCGGTATGTTGCCGATGATCGCCGGCTCATCGATGAGCAGCGTAGCGGCGAGAATGGGCAGCGCGGAGTTTTTCGCTCCCGAGATTCTAAGGCTTCCTGAAAGGCACCGCCCGCCGGTGATTAGCAGCTTGTCCATCGCAGAATCCTACTCCTGCGGTGTGACAGCCCGGATGGTCACCGCATGCAGCCGACCATCGGAGATGAAGTCACCGATACAACCATAGACTTTCTGTTGCCTGCGCAGCCGATTCAGCGTGGTAAATTCTTCGCTCACCACGGTGATGACGGCACGATTTCCATCCAGAACGACCTCGACTTGAGCAGTCGGCATCTGCGCGAGGATGCTCTCGGTAATTTCCTTATTCATCATGAGTTCACTTGTGTTGGCGCGGCGCCCGACTGCCTCAGCTGTCGTCAATGACCGGTGAGGCAACGTCCTCGAGAGGCAACACCTTATCGAGTTCACACAGATCAATTATGTTACGTAAATCAACAGGAACGTCTACGAAAACTATGGATTTTCCCTGTAAGTGAGCATAGCGAAACCAGGCGGTCAGCAGCGCAGCGACGCTCGAGTTGCTCTCCTGCAGACCGCTGAGACTGAAGACACTGGCCGAGTGCTCATCGATGAACGCCTCGCCGTGCGCACGAACCGTCATGAGATTCTGAAAGTCGATGCTCGCCGGCAGTAGAAATCGAGGCTCAGGAGTCAAGAACTCTTTACCGCCGCGTCTTCCTCATCGGCGGATTCCGTGTCGATCACATCTGACCAGGCATCGATCACTTTGTCGATATCGCCGCCAAGCTTGGGATCCTGCATCGCGCTTTTGAACTGGCTGCGATAGGTGATCCCCATGTTCACGCCCTCCACGATGATGTTGCGCATGCGCCAGGCTTCCTGATCATTTGCGCGTCCCATCGAATAAATCACCGTGTAGGTGTTGCCGCCTCCGAGCCTGATTTCCTGCTTTATACTGCGACGATTGGGCTTGCGCGGCGGCTTATCCGGCACGATCAGCGCGACCTCACCCTCGCTGAATTCCGTCAGCGCGAACGCATAGGTTCGCACGAGATTCCACTTGAAAGACTCCGCGAAGCGTTCCCGCTGCTCGGCGGAGGCCGTTTTGTAATGAGCGGCCATCACGCTGCGGGCGAACCGCGTAAAGTCCACCACCGGTGACAACAACGCCTCTACGGCTATGTAGAATCGCTCCGGATCTTCCTTGGCGTAAGATTGCGCTTCTTCAATGAGCGCCAGCATCTGCTCGGTCGTCTGCTGGACGAGTTCTGCGGGTTCCACACCTACACCTACACCAGCCGCGGCGCCACCAGCCGCAGCGTCCCCGGCAGCGGTTGGCGCGACATACCCTAGCGCGAGCATCAGCAGGGCGCCTAGCAGAACCGCCCGTTTGTCTGTCCGATTCAGCATCACGAACCCAGCCTTGTCATCAACTCACCCACCAGATTCTCCAGCACCATCGCACCCTGAGTCTCCTCGATGGTATCGCCATTGCCAAGCCTCTCTTCATCCGCGCCGGGCAGGAGGTTGACGTAACGCGCCCCCAGGATGCCCTCAGTCAGTATTTGCGCAGC
>JAPUFN010000425.1 GCA_027293665.1 Gammaproteobacteria bacterium
GGCGAGCGTTTGGCAAACCCTCATCGTCTGTTTATCACCAGCTGGCCCCGCACGAGGGGATCAAAACCCCAGCAGAGCGGATTAACACAAGTGTTGCGTCGACCGGTTGAAATCGCAGTCGTTAGCGGCCATTCAGAACTCTACCACCCTGACGGCTACTTCCGGGCGTAAGGCGGACATCGAATGAGAAATTGGCGGCACAAAAAAACCCGGCACTAGGCCGGGTTTTCCGTTTCCTGGTAGCGGGGGCTCGATTCGTCCGTTAGCAATACTCCCAGAGCACTTTGCTATATTGGAGGTACCGCTGATAGCGGCGTAGTGCTGGGCACCCCACCCACGAACCATTTAACAACCAATTCAGAATGGGTTGCGAATGAGCATACCGGTTGCGGTGACTCGCCGTAATGACACCGCTATTCAAAGACACTCACACTAAAGTCGAACTCAGCAAGTTGTTTGGGCGACTGGCCTACCGGGCGCAGGAAAGGAGGCCAGCGCGGATCTGGTGCAGATTTTGAAACAATGGTTTGAGCGCACCTCAGTGTCGGTCGACGGCTTCAGTCACCTGCTGAGCGCCCAAGATTGGCGGCTCAAGATTTTCTGCACCGTTCAGCTCGAACTTGGTCGAAAACCAGTCAAGGAATCTATCTACCCCCGGCTGCCCAAGGGTCTCGAGGTTCTCAATTATTGGTCTCGCCTGGGCCGCCATGCCATTTTTGGCCAACAAGTAGAGATAAAAATTCGATGCCCACAGTGACACTTCGTTTACCTTCGAGATATAAAGTTTCACATACCGCAACGCGGTCTCATAATCACGTTCAGAGGTGTATTTACGTGCTAACTCCAGTAAGAATTCGTCCCGATAGACTTCCTGCTCCATCTGACTGGCGACAATATCCTGAGTACCCTGATCGCTACCAAGAAGCCACAGCGGAAGAGTCGTCAGTGACGTGTTTCTCAGCACGTCATCGATAGCTTCCCAGGCATAGGGATCTGCCTGGTTCCGGTAATTACCGGCAGTGAAAAGATTCTTGATCATCCGTTCATACTGAAAAAAAGGTTCGCTATTTTTCTTGAGCTCCGAGGGCCATAGTTGACTGATCAGTTCGCTATTCCTGAATCTCTCCAGGCGCTGCTGTTCATCCATTAGCGTATCGTATAGATCAACATACCCCAGAGGATTTTCAACCTTTCGCGACGATATACGTGACGGATAGTTGTCAGTCACCGGAGCAACGTCGGCGGTCAGTTCCATGAGCAGATCGGAATCGGCCATGAACAGTGAGCCCAGTTGCGCTGGCGACTCTAACCCCAACGCAACCATTTCCAGACCCACCTGTGGCTCACGCCATTGTGCCGAGAACTGCGCCACGTCTCTCTGGGGATTGGCGTCATTGGATCCCAGCAGCATCCAATTCAGGCCGGTACCCGACCAAAGTGAGCAGTCGTCAAAGGCATTGCAAAAGGCCTTAACGATCGCCAGCGTGTCGGTTGGCTCGAGCTGCTGGACGGGCAACCAGTAACTCGCGTAGCCGCCAGGATTCAGTCGATTGCGGATCAGCTTGAAGTATTCCTGGGAATACAGGTTTACAACGCCTGCAATTTTGGGTGGCGGCGGCTCCGAAGTGATTAGATCGTAGCGGTTGGAGGTAGTATTGAGAAAAAACCGGCCGTCCTCCACGTGTACGCGAACGCGTTCGTCCCGTAGCGGATTGTCTTCACCTGGATAGACGATTGTACTCGTCTCCAGAATGTCTTCAGAGATATCCACAATGTCGATGTTCTGCAAACCGCGAGAATCCGATAGTGCTTTGGCTGTTGATCCCACCCCAAAACTGATGAGGAGCGCATCCCGGGTGTCTGGCTTAAATGCGATCGGCAAATACACATAAAGCTTCATATATCGATTTCCCGCCGTGGTAGTGGCTGACATGGAATGGCCGTTGGTGACCAGGCGGTAGTATTTCGGCTCACCGAAAACGTCCCGGCGGTAGTAGCGAAGTGTTTCAATCAGTCCTTCGCGGGAAGTGATCAATGTATGACCTGGAAGCATCGCAACCTGGTCACCAAAGTACGTTTTTTGCATCAAACCGAACGGGAACAGAATCAGACACGCGATCGCCATTGCAAATGCGCTGCGAGCCCACAGTGTTGTGAGCCGCGACGTCCGGTCCTCGAGCGGTACGACGAATGCCGCTAGACAGTAGGTCGCGGCGATAATAAAAAGGGATAGCTCCATCCCCACCATTGGCAGCAGGATGAATCCGGCGCCGAGCGAGCCCAACATTGCGCCAATGGTATTGAAGAGAGTTGCGATGCCCGCAGTTCGTGCGGAGGAGCCGAAATCGTCCTTGACGGCACGGTTCACCATGGTGAACGCGACGCCGGACAATGCCGCAACGGGAAACATTAGGAAACTGGCGAACCAGATGAACGCGAGCGTCGTTATATCATGCTGGTCGCGGTAAACGGAGAAGAGATCGTAGCCCCAATACGTCAGCACGACCAATGCCGCGGACGCCGCGGTGACGTGCCGCAGCCAGCGATAGGCCCGGTCGTCGCGTTGAAACAGTTGCGCGGCCACAAGGCCGCCGACCGCTATTCCCGCAAGTACGACCGCTAGCATGACCGCGAATATGAGGCTTGTACCGTCTCGGGTCAGAAGTAGGAAGCGAAACCACACGACTTCCAGCGCCAGCATCAGCATGCCGGAAAGGAACGCGACCACAAGGTAGCGGCGGCTGCGTGCGGAGACTATCTGCCGCGCGTCCCGCGTATCAGATCCGGTAATTGGTGCAGTCTCGCATGCCTCTGAAATGCGTAGTGCAATCAGCGCCGCCATCAAATTGAACACCAGCGCAGAAAGGCCGCTATTCAAGATGCCAAGCGCTGGCACCAGAAACAATTCGGTACTGATAGCACCAAGCATTGCGCCCAAAGTGTTCCAGCCGTAAAGCCATCCGATATTGGCACCAAAGTTGGGATCCTGACGTGAAAGTGCCTGGGCAAGGACCGGCAAGGTCGCACCCATTGCAATAGCAGGGATCACCAGAATTACGAAAGCGACCGACAAGCGCACCGCATTGAGCAGCACTGGCGTGTCTGTAAGGTTGCCGAGGGCCGGGCCGAGGAAATTTGGCAAACGCGGCAGTAGCAGCACCACTGCAATTCCGACGATGCCAATCGCGAATTCCAGAGTCGCGTAGAGGCGCACAGGGTGTAAAACGCGCCTATGCAATCGAGCCACGAGTCCGTTACCCAACGCCAGGCCGCCCATGAACGCTGCCAGCACCAGACTCGCGCTCCACACACTGTTGCCCAGAGACAGCCCGGCGAGCCGAAACCACAGCGATTCGAAGATCAGAGCAGAAGCGCCTGAAAAGAAGAAGATCAGGCCTAGCGTTGAGCGCATTATGTCATCTCGAAAATGGCTTAGGGTAGCTGTTGCCCATTGGCAGTGCCGGACTCAGATCACACAACGATGTCCTTTCATAGTACCGGGGTATTCTCAGGTTCAAATCTGCCGTGCTAAGCCAAACCAGAGAAAAGGCCGATCCCTCTTCGAGGAAACGGCCTTTTCTTTGGTTTGGTAGCGGGGGCGCGATTACTCGAAAACGTGCATTTATATGCAGAACCGTTCCCTTTGGTCGCCTGACGTCCGCTTTCACCTAAAGCGGACATTCAATCGACCCGAAATCAGCAATCTCGACCGTCTGCTAACGGTCACAAGCGGACGTTCGAGCCTCTGAAAAAGGCGCCACCACTGTGCGGGGTTTTCTGTATTAACAAATGGGCCTGGTCGGCGTGAGCGTGTTCGCATGACGCCAGATTGCGCGAACAATGCTACTCCCCATAGTGTCTCGGTCAGGCAGCTACCTGGCCAAATTTGATCTTTAAGCGCCCCTCGCCAAGACTTTGCTGGTTCTGCCCCTGGAGCGTGTAGCAGATCGCGACTTTCCTTCCCTGCATGCCGGGTCCCACCGCCAGCCGCAGCGCGCGTTTAAACGCCTGCTCCGGGCTGTCAGGGGCAAGAAAGCCGATCGAGCTGCGCACCAGTATGGCGTCGTCGCGGCGCTCTACCTCCGGGTAGCCTAGCTTTTCGACCTCATGCCATGAGCGTTTGTTATCCGGATTAATATATATGCGATCGGCCACATCGAAATCCGGAGCTCGCGGCAAAGCGAGTTCTATGCTCGCATCCTTAATGCCCTCTGCACCCTTGTTGCAAACAGTCAAATTCAGTTTCACTGCTTTTTCTTCGAAAAAGTAGTAGTTTTCGGCGTCGATAATATTTTTCTGCGTATCCATGCTGCGCTCAAGAGATTCGGCAGTAGGACCATGCATGCTTTCGTGCGCTAATTTCAAAATTTGTGTGGTTACCGTACCGAGAGTATCTTTGATCGCCTTTTTCAAATCCCGGGCCTGCCTGATCTTCCGTTTTTTCCGGGCAGACGGTGGATTAGAGGTATCAGGCACGAGCAACTCGACCAGCTCACAGTCCGGTTCATCATAGAAACCCACCATTATCGCAGGTTGTTTGGCCGCCTTGGCGCGTTGTTTGGCCGCCCTGGATGTGCTGATCTGAGCCAGATCGGCGCGCTCGAGGGCGCGAAGATCCCAGCCCTTTCGGATCCAGGACTGACCGCACGAAAGCTTTTCGGAGAAATCCTGCCCGACGACATATGGGCCGTCATCGCAGCCGTCAATTTCAAGAGTGCCAACAAGCTTGCCATTAATCCTGTCGTAAATGAACTCCAGCTGGATAACCGGTTCGATCAGTGCCGATAACAGCCGATGGGCTTTCTTGAGATCGGCCATGGCGCTTTCAGCGATACCGACGATACCGCCGCCTGCAACGACTCCCGCATTGATCCCAAACAGGATGTACCGGGGGCCATCAACGTCGGCGTTCGCGAGGCCGATAACTTCC
>JAPUFN010000426.1 GCA_027293665.1 Gammaproteobacteria bacterium
CAAGTAGATGTGGGTGGCGATACTGCCAACCCAGCCCGTACCGATCGTGCGCACCGTCGGCCGGATGTAGTTGATCATGTCGTAGATTGTATCGCCAGATTCCACGTGACCACCGGGAGAACCGATGTACAAAGTGATGAGATCGTCCGACTCGAACGACAATGCGAGCAACTTCTCGGCGGTGCGCCGAGCGACGTCCTGATCGATTTCCCCGAACAGGGTCAGCGTCCGATTTTTAAGCAGGGTGTTTTCGAGGAACTGGAACTGCTTGGCAGCCTCCGCAACTTCCTCTAAACCATCGAGATGTGTCATTTGTCCTATACTCTTTGTCTGGTTATCAGGTCTTCAGGCCCGGTAATTCTACACTAAGTAAAAATCGTACAGGGGGAGCACAGATGCCACTAGCAGCGGAATACGAGGCGATGCTGGCGGAACTGGCGGAAACGCCAGGACCGGCTTTACACGAGATGCCACTCGACGAGAGCCGTGAGGTGTATCGGATGATGCGTCCGCCGAACCCCGAGCTCGTCGTCGGGAACGTCGAAGACCGCACCATCGACGGCCCGGCGGGTGCCATCGCGATTCGCATTTACACACCCGTTGGCAGTGGTCCGTTTGGCATTCTGGTCAATTTCCACGGCGGCGGCTGGGTTATCGGAGATCTTGATACGGCCGATGGGGTGTGCCGCGATTTCTGCGCCAGCGCGAACTGCATCGTCGTCTCGGTCGACTATCGCATGGCGCCGGAACATCCATATCCAGCGGCGGTGGTCGACAGCTACGCGGCAACCTGCTGGGTCGCCGACAACGCAGAGTCGTTGGGCGGCAACGGTAAACTTGCGGTGGGCGGCGAAAGCGCCGGCGGCAATCTGGCAGCCGTGGTGAGCTTGAAAGCACGCGATGAAGCGGGTCCCGCAATCGACTTCCAACTCCTGGCCTATCCGGTCGTGGATGCGGATTTGAGCCTGGCATCTTACCAGGAGAACGGTGAGGGCTATCTGCTCACAACCGAAACGATGACCTGGTTCTGGGATCAGTACTGCCCCGATCTTGGTAAGCGTGCCGAGTCTGACGCCTCACCAGCCCAGGCGGAAAACCATGCGGGTCTACCGCCAGCGCTCATTCTGACCGCGGAGTTCGACCCGCTGCGGGACGAAGGTGAGGCATACGCAGCTACGCTCAAGGCGGCAGGAGTCGATGCCCAGGCAATTCGCTTCGACGGTCTCATCCATGATTTTCTGGCAACAGCTCCGCTTTTTCCCGTAAGCCGCGATGCCTTCGACAAAGTCGCCAGCCTGCTCAGCGCAAGGCTCGGCAGTCCCGCGGAGGAATGACTCATGTTGTATGTGCTTTTTTGCGAAGACAAACCCGATAGTGAAGCGCTCAGGCTCGCCAATCGTGAAGCACACCTTGCCTACGTTGGGGATCATCCCTTAACGGTGAAGCTGGCTGGTCCGATGTTGAGTGACGACGGCGAGCACATGCTCGGCTCGATGTTCATCATCGAGGCAGATTCGGTAGCTGATGTCAGAGCGTTAAATGCAGCCGACCCCTACACTCTGGCGGGGTTGTTCGAAACGGTTGCCGTTCATCCGTTTCGTCAGGCGATTCCAGCGGAGCCGATTTTATGAAGCAAGCGAGTGGCAGGGCGTGCGGTAGTACCGGGTATTAGCCTTTAGCCTTTTCCAGTCTTCGGAGGGAAAAGGCTAAAGGCTAATACCCGGTACTATAATCCTCAATCGTCGACTCTTGCCTCGGCGTATCCCGATAGCACCGTGGCGCCATCCTGATTTTTGGTCTCAAGCGCAAGGCGCACAATGTTGTTCTCCACCGACTCGACCGTTGCGGTGGAATTCAGGGTGTCACCTGGCCAGACCTGATTGGTGAATCGCACCCCATACTTGGTGAGTCGGCCATCACCCACATAGTTCGTCACCATTCTTCCCGTCATACCCATGGTCAGCATGCCGTGGGCAAACACAGATGGGTAGCCTGCAACTTTCGTCGTGAATACCTCGTCGGTGTGCAGCGGGTTGTAGTCACCCGAGGAGCCCGCGTACTGGACAATCTGTGTGCGCTTGAGATCTTCCACCAGACACTCGCTGTAAGTGTCTCCCACCTTGAGTTCGCTTACTTTCAATGCCATGCCTGCTCTCCTACTGATCCACCGGCCGTTCGGTACGAACGCCGACGCCGGTTGCGGTGATGACGAGTTCCCCATTCTGGTCGCGGTATTCGGTGACAGACTCCGAAAACACCAGCTTACCAGCACGCTTGCTCTCTTTTTCCCAGGTTTTGCCGGGTTTGGTTTCGCCGGTCAACACGTCTCCCGGGTTGAGATGACGGTGATACTCAAAATGCTGCTCGGCGTGCAGACCACCACCACCGCCCCCGCCCCCGCCGGACCCGCCTTCCTTCTTCTTGACTCCGGTAGGTTCTTTGCCTGAGCCGAACCAGTCCTCACCGATTTTAGGCCGCAGGAAGTAGTTCGGATCGAATTGCGCGCTGGATTGCGCAAACGTCGGCGGCGCAATAATGCCGCCGGGTTCGGTACCAGCGGCATAATCCGCATCGTAGTAGATCTGATTGTCGTCCCCGATCGAGCGAGCAAACATGAGAATGTGACTCGCTTCGACGGGAAATTTTTCTACAGCCATCTCGATTCCCCCAAATAGCTTCGATGAATTTTGTGGACAGGCAGTTTAGCGCCCTTTGAAATCAGGATCACGCTTTGCCAGAAAAGCGCTGATCCCCTCAACTTTGTCTTCCGTTTGCACCAAGGCACCCTGCGCGTACTTTTCCAGCATGAGTGCACCAGCAAGACTCGACTCCATGCCGAAATGAACCATCGCTTTCATCGTTCTGGGAACGAACGGTGCGAATTGCGCGAGATGATCGGCCATGCGCCGGGCTTCTGTGAGCAATTCGTCTGCTGCCACGATGCGTGTAATCAGGCCTATCTGCAACGCCCGCTCAGCATCGATCGGCTCGCCCATCAGCAGCATCTCCATTCCCCAGCCGCGACCGACAATTCGCGGCAGACGCGCGGTCGCACCACCACCGGGGATGATGCCGAGTTTACCTTCAGGGGTCGCGAATTGCGCCCGTGGCACGGCAATTCTGAGATCACAGCCAAGCGCAACTTCCAGGCCACCACCCATACAGATGCCGTTGATGGCAGCGATCGTCGGCTTGGGCGTGCGTTCTAGCTGCTCCGCCAGACCCTGCACGATGGGTTCCAGTGCTTTGCGCAAGTCCCGATGCAGCACCTCCTCGAGATCCGAACCCGATGCGAACGCCTTATCGCCTGCACCAGTGATCGTGATGACTCGAACAGCGTCGTCATCAGCGGCAACCGCAACGGCATGCTGCAGCTCTGCGAGAGTGGCCAGAGAAATGGCGTTGTGTTTTTTTTTCCGATCGATGGTGATCAGAGCCATCGGGCCAGCCACCACATAGCGGATATTTTCGTAGTCGGCCATCAGTCTTTGTTACCCCGCCGAAACACATCCAGGCCCGAGCCCAGCTTTTCCTGCAGCTTCTTTCCCAACCCCTGTTTCACACCTTCTATATCCAGTCCCTGGGCTGCAATCGCCTGAGTCGAACCTTGCACGACCGGCACGAAGATCTGCTGCAGCACTTCACGAATCGTCGCACCATCC
>JAPUFN010000427.1 GCA_027293665.1 Gammaproteobacteria bacterium
CAAATCTACTTGCAGTAGAAAAGGGTGACGTTGCGCCAGATTTTACCCTGCCACCGTTACGTGCCGCTGATATCGCAGCGGCGCAAACCGTTTCGTTATCGGATTTTCGAGGCAAAGTTGTGTATCTCGATTTCTGGGACTCGTGGTGTGGACCCTGCCGCGAATCTCTCCCGGCGCTGGACGCGCTACGCAGCGAGCTACCCGGGGACGCGTTCGAAATCGTTGCGGTGAATCTCGATGCCGATCCCGCGGCCGGTCGCCGCTTTCTGGCGCAGTATCCGGTGGCTTATCCGGTAGCCAGTGATCCGTCAGCAAATGCTGCGGCCACCTATCGGCTGAGTGCGCTGCCCACAGCGTTCCTGATCGGCCGTGACGGTGTGGTGCGGCACGTCCATCAGGGGTTTCGCAAAGCAGATATTGGCATGATCAGAGCCGAACTCGTCGAGCTGATCGCGGCGGACTAGGAATTAGTGTGCGTACATCACAAAGGTTGTTGCAGGGTTATCAAGGGGGATAGATAGATATGGCGCTAGTGATTGCACTCATTGTCCTGACCGTCGGCTCCGTGCTGTTCCATTTCATAAGCCCCTGGTATCTGACACCGCTGGCGTCGAACTGGAGCACCATCGATTTCACCATTGACCTCACGTTCTGGGTGACGGGGTTCGTCTTCGTCGCGATCAACGGCTTCATGGCATACGCCGTTTACCGCTATCGCTACAACAAGGACCGGCGCTCGGAGTATCGCCCCGAGAATACGAAACTCGAACTGTGGCTCACCGGGCTTACTTCGATCGGCGTCGCCGCCTTGCTGGCGCCGGGGTTGTTTGTCTGGGCGGAGTTTGTCACGCCACCGGATAACGCCTCTGAGGTTGAAGCCGTCGGCCAGCAATGGCATTGGGGATTCCGCCTGCCGGGTGCCGACGGTAAATTCGGTGCAGTCGAAGCACGCTATGTGACCGATGCCAACCCCTTTGGTATGGAACTTGACGATCCGTACGGCCAGGACGACGTTCTCGTCGATGGCAACCGGCTTCATCTGCCGATCGATCAACCTGTGAAAGTGCTGCTGCGGTCAAAAGACGTCCTGCACAACTTCACGGTGACGCAGTTTCGGGTGAAAATGGATCTGGTACCGGGTCTGGTTTCTTTCTTGTGGTTCACCCCGACGCGCATCGGTGAATTCGAAGTGCTCTGTGAGGAACTTTGTGGCGTTGGTCATCATACGATGCGTGGAATGGTCGTGGTCGATGAGCAGGCGGATTACGACGCCTGGCTTGCGACGCAACCCACCTATGCCCAGGTGCTGGCCAGAGTGCCTGGTGATCCGCAAATCGGCCGGGCTCAGTACGCAGTCTGTTCTGCGTGTCACGGCCAACAGGGCGAAGGCAATCCGCTGCTCAATGCCCCCAAGATTGCCGGTCAGGGCGAGTGGTATATCCGCCGCCAGCTCCAATACTACAAATCCGGCGCTCGCGGCGCGCATCCGGATGATGTATTCGGCAGGCAGATGGCGCCGATGGTCGCAACACTCGTGAACGATGCTGCCATCAACAACGTCATTGCCTATATAAGTACTTTCCCGGATGAACCGGCTGAGCAGACGATCCAAGGCGACGTGGAGCACGGCGCGGACATCTATGTAACTTGCGGTGCCTGTCACGGCGCCAACGGCGAAGGTATTGCTGCGACGAATGCGCCCAGGCAGGCGGGTATGAGTGACTGGTATCTGGCCCGCCAGCTGGAAAATTTCAAAGCCGGTATTCGTGGCAAACACCCAGGCGACAAATACGGGCAACAGATGAGAATGATGGCAGCCTTCCTGAGTGAGGAAGATTCGATCAACGACGTCGTTGCCTATATCAACACACTTTCTGGTTCACCAAGAGCGAAGTCCAATTTCAACATTGGCGCGGAGGATTGATCGATGGCCGACATCGCACACGATGCAGATTCTTATGTTCCTCCAGCAGAAACGGAGGAAATGGAGCTTTACCACGCGAAAACGTGGATCGGTAAGTACGTCTGGAGCCAGGATGCCAAGGTCATTGCCGTGCAATACAGCATAACCGCGATCGCCATTGGTCTGGTCGCCCTCGTGCTGTCGGTCATGATGCGCCTGCAACTCGGCTTTCCGCATACCTTCGCGATCATAGACCCCAGCAACTATCTGCAGTTCGTGACCATGCACGGCATGATCATGGTCATCTATTTATTGACGGCGCTGTTTCTCGGAGGGTTCGGCAATTATCTGATTCCGCTCATGTGCGGTGCCCGTGACATGGTCTTCCCCTATGTGAATATGGTCAGCTACTGGGTGTATCTGGCTGCCGTGCTGATTCTGGTCGCGAGCTTTTTCGTGCCGGGCGGCTCGACGGGTGCCGGTTGGACGCTCTACCCACCCCAGGCGATTTCGCCGGGTACGCCGGGCTCGGGGGCGGGCATCATCCTGATGCTCGTGTCGCTGGTGTTGTTCATCATCGGCTTCACCATGGGTGGGCTCAACTACGTGGTGACCGTCCTGCAGGCGCGCACGCGAGGCATGTCGCTCATGCGTTTGCCACTTACGGTGTGGGGCATCTTCATGGCCACCGTACTCGCTCTGCTTGCGTTCCCCGCACTCTTCGTCAGCGCAATCATGATGATTCTCGACCGGCTGCTCGGCACGAGTTTCTTCATGCCCGCAATTGTTTCCATGGGTGATCAAACCTCTTATGACGGTGGCAGTCCGATCCTGTTCCAGCACCTTTTCTGGTTCTTCGGCCATCCCGAGGTCTACATCGTCGCACTGCCGGCGTTCGGTCTCGTTTCGGACCTTTTAAGCACGCATGCCCGGAAGAATATTTTCGGCTACCGCATGATGGTCTGGGCGATACTCGCGATTGGTGGTCTCAGCTTCATTGTCTGGGCGCACCACATGTACGTCAGCGGCATGAACCCGTATTTCGGGTTCTTCTTCGCCACCACCACGCTCATCATCGCTGTCCCCACCGCCCTCAAGGTCTACAACTGGGTGCTGACCCTGTGGCGGGGCAACATCCACCTTACGCTTCCGATGCTGTTTGCCATCGGGTTCATCATCACGTTCGTGAACGGGGGCATCACCGGCCTGTTCCTCGGCAACGTCGTGGTGGACATTCCGCTTTCGGACACCATGTTCGTGGTCGCCCACTTTCATATGGTGATGGGTGTGGCGCCAATCCTGGTCATCTTCGGCGCGATCTATCATTGGTACCCATTGATGACTGGGAAAATGCTGAACGAGGCGTTGGGCAGGTTTCACTTCTGGGTCACCTTCATCGGCGCCTATACGATTTTTCTCCCCATCCACTACCTGGGATTCCTGGGCGTGCCGCGCCGGTATTTCGAAATGGGAGATACCAGCTTCATCCCGGAATCGGCGCAGACGCTGAACGCCTTTGTCACCGTAACGGCGTTGATCGTGGGCTTCGCCCAGATGGTGTTCTTGTTCAACCTGGTGTGGAGCGCCTACAAAGGCAAACAAGCCGGTCGGAACCCGTGGCGGGCCACCACCCTGGAGTGGCAAACACCCGATCTGCCGCCGGGTCACGGCAACTGGGGCGAGAACCTGCCGGTGGTCTATCGCTGGGCCTACGATTACAGCGTGCCGGGCGCCGACCAGGACTTCCTGCCGCAAAACCTTCCGCCGGATCAGGTAGGCACATTAGCCGGCAAGGGCCATGACGGCCTTCCCGATGCCGCGGTCCAGCCGGCGGAATAGAAACGATCGATGGCCCAAACGGTGTCACGAATGGCTTCGAGACGAGCCAGGGCGTCGGGCTTCCGGGAAGCCTACCAGGAAGCCTATACGTGAGTTTCTTTCGACAGCTAACGGAAAAGCCCTGGCTGACGGTACCGGGTGGGGTCGTCGAACTTCACGATGGCCGCGCCTTTCCCTTGCCTGTGGCGACCCTCGGCCTACGGGTGTTTCTTGTCGTGATCACGGTCCTGTTCTCGCTGTTGATCGTCGCTTACGCGGACCGGATGGCACTCGCGGACTGGCGCCCCTCGCCCGAACCGTGGCTGTTGTGGCCGAACACGGCACTGCTGATCTTGAGCAG
>JAPUFN010000428.1 GCA_027293665.1 Gammaproteobacteria bacterium
TGCGTGCGCTGGATAGTTATAATCCCCCAGCATCAGTCGCTTGTCGTGCGCAGTCGGTCCCAGCAATGCGACTTTCGTATTCGCTGCTAGCGGCAGCACGCCATCGTTGCTCAACAACACCATGGACTCACCGGCAAGACGCGCGGCCAGTGCACGATGTTCCGGGGCATCGAAAACGCTCGCCGCGGCATCCTCTTCCACGTAAGGCGACTCAAACAGACCCAGTTCAAATTTGGCTCGCAGTACTCTGCGCACCGCTCGATCGACAACGAGCTGCGTAACTTCACCCGCTGCCACTTGCGCGGCAAGCGGCTCGCCGAAACAATCCTGCGCCGGGAGTTCCACGTCTATGCCGGCCGTGATCGCCAGCGCTGCTGCTTCTGCCTTGTCCTGCGCTACTCGATGATGGCGGATGAGCAGATCAACACTGAAGTAATCGGCGACGACCATGCCGCGGAATCCCAACTCATCACGCAGAAGCGTCTGCAGGATCTCGTGGCTGCCAGCGCAGGCAATCCCATCGATTGAGCTGTAAGAATTCATGATGCTCTTGAGATTGGCCTCGCGGATGGCTGCGGCAAATGGTTCTGCGAACACTTCACGCATTTCCCGTGGGCCGAGTTGCACTGGCGCATGGTTCATCCCGCCTTCGGCCAGTCCGTAGCCGAGGAAGTGTTTGCCGGTCGCAAGCACACCGTCGCGCAAATCCGTGCCCTGCAGACCTCTCACATACGCAACACCCAGTCGCCCGGCGAGGTAGGGATCTTCCCCGTAAGTTTCTTCCAGGCGGCCCCAGCGTGGGTCTCTGGCGATATCGAGCACCGGAGCCAATGCCTGGCGCGCGCCGACAGCGCGCATCTCTCTACGGATCGCATCGGCCATCTCGCGGACAGCATCAGGATTGAAGGTGGCTGCAAGACCGATCGCCTGCGGATACTGTGTCGCGCCACGCGCGCACAAACCTGCCAGCGCCTCCTCGTGAATGATCGCGGGGATGCCCAGGCGCGACTTTTTGACGAGGACGCGTTGAATCTGATTGGCAAAAGCCGCACTCCCCTGGGGTTCAAGGCCAGTGTTGGCCCCTATTCGCGTGATCTGGCCAATACCGTCGAGCAGCCGCTCAGCGACCGCCTGCTCGTCGAACGTATCGTTCTCCACCAGCGATGAAGACCAGATACCGCTCAACTGATTGAGCTTCTCCTGCAGCGTCATGCGTTGCAGGAGATCATCTACTCGCTCATCGATCTCCCGATCCGGGTCGAGATAAGCCGCGTCTGCCATCCCGTGTTCCTTTTATCAACGTCAACACCGTCAACTTTTACGGTCGTTGCGTGCTGTCGGTGTACAGACGTCTATTTTTTTGGCGTCTGCTGAGGTTTCCAGCTGTCGCGCAGAGAGACGGTCCGGTTGTAGACTCCCGCCTCTTCGCTGTCTTTGCAGAAGTACCCCAACCGTTCAAATTGAAATCTCTGCGCCTGACTGGCATCGATTGCGGGTTCGACGAAACCCTGGTGGCGCTCTACCGACAATGGATTGAGCGCCGCCGTCAGATCCGCCAGATCCGGCACCGCGTCGCTGAACAGATTCGTATAAAGCCGGATGGTCGCCGCCACCGCCGTATCGGCGTTCAACCAATGCACCACGCCCTTCGGCTTCAGGCCGCTGGTATCGCTGCCACTCCTGGAGGCTGGTTCATAACTGCATCTCAACTCGCAGACCTCACCCGCGTCATCCTTTATCACCTCGTCACAACGGATGATGTAGCCACCGCGCAATCTGACCATCCCGTCGGGGATCAGGCGTTTGTATTTTGGCGGTGGCGCCTCGTGGAAGTCCTCGCGTTCGATAAACAGATTCGGACCGAACGAGTACTCACGCGTGCCGAAGGAAGCATCATCGGGATGCCATGGCGCCGTCATCGCCTCCGCCGGACCTTCGTAGTTCGTGATCGTGACTTTGAGTGGATCTATGACGCTCATGCCGCGCGGCGCGGCTGCCTGCAGATCCTGGCGGATGCAGAAATCCAGCAACCCCATCTCCACGACGTTGTCCTGCTTGGTGACGCCGATGCGTCGGCAGAATTCTCGAATTGCTGCTGCTGTCACACCGCGCCGCCGCAGTCCGGCAATCGTCGGCATGCGGGGATCGTCCCAACCGGCGACTACGCCGTCGGCTACCAGCTGGTTCAGCAGGCGTTTACTCATCACCGTGTACTCGAGACCAAGCCGGGAAAACTCAATCTGCGGCGGGTGAAAATTGACGTTGATGTTCTCTAGCACCCAGTCATAGAGCGGGCGATGATCTTCAAACTCCAGTGTGCACAGTGAGTGCGTAATCCCTTCCAGTGCATCGCAGATACAATGGGTGAAATCGTACATCGGATAGATGACCCACTGGCCTGCGGTGCGCTGATGTTCGGCGTGACGAATACGGTATATTACCGGGTCGCGCATATTGATGTTCGCCGAGGCCATGTCGATCCTGGCACGCAATACGTGCTCGCCGTCCGCAAACTCCCCCGCACGCATTTGCTCGAAGAGTTGCAAATTCTCTTCGACGCTGCGATCGCGATATGGGCTGTCCTCACCCGGTTGTGTCAGCGTGCCGCGGCCAGCGCGGATCTCTTCAGACGACAAACTGCAGACATAGGCCTTGCCGGATCGAACCAGCTCGATGGCAAACTGGTATAGCTGAGGGAAATAGTCCGACGCGTACGTCAGATGCTCGCCCCAGTCGAATCCGAGCCAGGCAACGTCGTGTTTGATCGCAGCCACATACTCATCACTCTCCTTGAGCGGGTTAGTGTCATCGAAGCGCAGATAAGTAAAACCGCCAAATTCCCGGGCAACACCGAAATTGAGGCAAATGGACTTCGCATGACCGATGTGGAGATAGCCATTGGGCTCTGGAGGAAACCGCGTGATCACACCGCTTGCGAACTCCGCGCTACCCTGCGCCAGATCCTGACGGATGCGCCGGCGGATAAAGTCGCTGAGTTCCTGAGGCATGTTTTTCCTGGGTTTTCGGCAAAGTCGGCTATTCTAGCGAGTTCCAGCGCTAAATTGGACGGCTCTCCTCGCCAATGCAATATCTGCCAGGTTCACAGCAGCCGTCTCACACTCTGCCGGGCTTGGCCAATTGGGGGGTTCGTTGATCGGCCGGATCCTCAGCGGCTACGGCGCCTGTGTGATCGCCGCGGTACTGGCCTGGCAGCTCCAGGGACAACTGCCGCAGGAGATCCTCGCAGCGTACGCGCTCGAGGGCAGCCGGTGGTACACGCTTGAACTGCAGAATCGGCATCTGGGGTACTGGCGCACCGATACAACGCGGGACGTTGACGGCAAATGGACGTTCACCAGCGAGCAACGTTTCGCACTGAATCCTGGCGACCCGGTATCGATGACCACACGCCGGGTGTTCGCTGCCCGGCCTCCGCATGCCTTGCAGTACGCCGAGTCCTGGCAGGATCGCCGCCAGTGGTCACAGGGCACGCAAATTGAGCGTACAAGCACGGGCTACCGCGCCAGGCTTTTGCGGCAACGGGTGGGAGAGTCCGACGACACGACACAGCTCGACTGGACCTATGGTCTTGCCGACTATCTGAACTTCGAAGTCTGGCTCGCGCAAGATGAGCGTCACGCCGGTGACGCTCGGGTCGTGCCAACTCTCGATTTCGACCGATTGCAGGTTGTGCCAAAGAAGTTTCAGGTCGTTGCGCGCAACGAGGCAGGATATCTGATCAAGAATCCAGCACCGTTCGCTGCGACTACGATCCAGCTCGACGCAGAATTTGCAACTGTTGAACTGAAAGTAGCTGGGTTGTTCGATTTACGGCGGGCGACAAAACAGGCAGCACTGGCACCGCGCAGCACGCTGCAGAGCGCAAGCTACTTCATACCAACCGACACCCCATTGCGGGATCACACGCAGATCGCACGGATCAGGCTCGGCATCTCCAGCGACTCGCCGATTGATGCCCTGTGGAGCGCAATGGAAGAGGTCGATGGTCAATGGACGATGACTCTCAACGCCAATCCGGTTTCCGCCCATCCAGACGCAGCGTCGGTTCCTGCAGCAACGCTGACCTACCCGTCGAACCACGCGAAAATTACCCAACTGGCGAATCTGGCGGTGGCAGATTCTGCGAACGACGCGGCTAAAGTGCGCGCGCTTACGGCGTTCGTAAACCAGTATCTGAGCTACAAACCGGGGACGGCACCCAGAGGCGTCCTCGCCCTGCTCGACAATCCCGTGGGTGATTGCACGGAGTTCGCCGATCTCTTTACCACCCTGGCACGCAGCCTGGGCCTGCCGAGTCGAACCGTATTTGGTCTAGCGTATTCCGAGCAGGGGCAGCCCGCATTTGCGTTTCATGCCTGGAACGAAGTCGCCGTGCACAACGT
>JAPUFN010000429.1 GCA_027293665.1 Gammaproteobacteria bacterium
ATCGGACCGCCGGCGAATGCTCTGAAAGGCAGCAGCATCTGCGGCAACGCACCGCCGGTTCTACCGAGCACAACGCCCAGCCGCGTCGTCACGGTTCTGATGGCGAGCTTTGCCAGCGGTTTTTCCCAGGCTTGTGCCAGGTTCGCCAGGAAGTCGGTTCCGGCACCGTTGGACTCAGTGAATTCTTTGTTGCCGGTGCCGTAGTAGCCGACTCCGGATGCCTGCACGAATACTCGTGGTGGCGATTTGCTGTCATTGCATGCCTGCACCAGCGCGGTTGTCGACTTGACTCTGGAATCCAGCAATTGCTGTTTTCGATTCTCACTCCAGCGCTTTCCCGCGATGGATTCTCCGCAGAGATTCACGATGGCGCTGGCATCCGCGAGTTCGTTGCACCAGTCGCCGGATTGCGCGCCGTCCCATTGCACGAATTCGACGTTGCCGACTGCGGACATATTGTTTCTACGGGTCAGCACAACGACGCGCCTGCCGTCTGCTGCGAGTAGTGCAGCCAGGCGGCGGCCGATGAAGCCGGTACCACCGGCAATGACCACATGAGTCGACGTTTGCTCCATAATGCAACTATGCACTTTTTCCTGCGGTTTTCGTTAGCATTTACCGTGGTTTCGCAACCTGGGTTGACCGATGTCTGCGCTTGAAGAATTACTCGAACTGCTGGCGCTTGAACGCATCGAGGAGAACCTTTTCCGTGCGTACCATCCCAAGGGGCGCAAACGCCGGCTTTTCGGCGGGCAGATCATGGCGCAAGCCCTGCGGGCGGCTGCCTACACTATCGAGCCGGACCGGCCGCCGCATTCTCTGCATGGCTATTTTTTGCGGCCGGGTGATCCTGCCATCCCCGCACTGATCGATGTGGAGCGTATTCGAGACGGAAAATCGTTCAGCACGCGGCGCGTCGTGGTTATTCAGCATGGCCAGGCGATCTTCAATATGGACGTGTCCTTCCAGATCGTTGAATCCGGCTTCAACCATCAACTCGACATGCCGGAGCGTGAGGTACCGATTGTCGAAATGGTTCCGGAAGAACTTCGGCAAGCCCCCTTCCTGAGCTGGCGTCATGACCATAAGCGATTGCTCTCAGATGTGCCGCAGCAGCCCGAGCAGGACGTCTGGTTCAAGGCCAACGGCGACGCCGGTGACGAGCCGATCGTGCACCAGTGCCTGGCTGTTTATGAATCCGACAATGCGCTGCTGTCCACCGCACGCCTGCCACATCGTGGCGCGGTGAAGCGTGAAACCATGCAGGTAGCGAGCCTCGATCACGCGATGTGGTTTCACGCAGCGGCAGTCACGGACTGGCGCGTTGATGAGTGGTTGCTTTATATGATCGATGCGCCCTCTGCATCTGCTGCTCGTGGCTACAACCGCGGGCTGATCTACACGACCGATGGCAAATTGATTGCATCAACGATGCAGGAAGGTTTGATGCGACAGCGCTAACGGGCCGTACTTTCTGCGCGTGGCCTGCAGGTTTCAGTCGTTCGAGCCGGGT
Source organism: Gammaproteobacteria bacterium (assembly GCA_027293665.1). Lineage (GTDB taxonomy): Bacteria > Pseudomonadota > Gammaproteobacteria > Pseudomonadales > Azotimanducaceae > SZUA-309. Next base: position 1,514 of record JAPUFN010000429.1, read on the forward strand.
TTACCGCGAAGCTTTTTTTTGCCGCCCTGACGCTTTTTGGTTTCGCTGCGCTGCTGCTTCCGCCGGGCGCTGACTTTCGTCGGTATTCTGCGCTTGGGTACCTGTCGGGCTTTCGTCAGCAGCGCCTCCAGCCGGTCGAAGGCGTCCTCTCGATTGCGTGCTTGAGAACGAAAGCGGTCTGCGTGGATCATCAGCTCGCCACGTGAGTTGATGCGCTGACCAGCGAGGCGCACGAGGCGTTTGCGTGTCGCCAGTGGAATCCGGGTCTTAGCCAGGTTGACTCTGAGCTGGACGGCGGTAGCCACCTTGTTGACATGCTGGCCGCCGGGTCCGGAGCTGCGCACGAAACTCAGTTGCACAGCGGCGGGCGGTATTTCGATTTCGTTCATCTTTCGTTTATGGGGTCTCGCGCTGATAGACGACCCTGCCGCCAACGATGGTGTAGAGCACTTTGGCGGTAAGCAGCTTCTGCGGGTCCGAGTGACCCGCATCGATGAGATTTGTGTCGAAGACCGCAATGTCCGCCAGCATGCCGGCGCTGAGTGTACCCTTTATATGTTCTTCGAAGGATGCCCAGGCAGGTGCTCGAGTGTAGGCATCCATTGCCTCTTCGATCGTCAGACGCTGGTCCGGATACCAGCCTCGTTCCGGTGCGCCAGCAAGCGTCTGCCGGCTTACCGCAGCGTAGAGGCCGTAAACGGGATTCAAAAAGTAACGGGCGGCATTGGTGCCGGGGGAATCGCTGCCGAAGATGAGCACCGCGCCGGCGTCTTTGAGTTTGCGAAAGGCATAGGCCCCTTCTGAGCGCTTTTTACCGATCCGCTCTTCCATCCAGCGCATGTCGTCTGACACGTGATACGGATTCACCTCGGCGACCAGCCGCAACTCGCCAAAGCGGGGGAAGTCTTCCTCGGCGACAACCTGGGCATGGATAACGCGCCAGCGGTGGTCGCTTAGCACCAGGTCGTGTTTGTTGAGCACGCGCGTGAAGATATCCAGCAGGATCCGATTGCCGAGATCGCCGATCGCGTGGATGTGTGGCGGCACGCCGGTCGCCACCCAGGCATCGATCAGCTGCTCCATCGTCCCGGGTGGATACGCCGTGTAGTGGTCGCCACGCTGCATCGCAAAGGCGATGCCTTCTTCGCTTTCGGGCAGCATCGGTCGCCGCAGCGCACCGCGGTTGCTCGGGTCGTGATCATAGGCGCGGAAGAACATGGCGCTGGAGTTGCCCATGATTCCGTCGACCCAGCCTTTGTAACCGATGATTTTCAGCCAGTCATCGCCAAAACCGCGGCTGACGCCCAGCATCGCCACGTGTTCGCCCTGGAAGATGTTGGGTCGGGCCAGAATGCGCGCGGTCAGTTCGCCCTGCTGCTTGATATGCTGGTAGGCCATCATCTGTTCTGCGTTCGTCAGATCCTGGATGGTGGTCACACCGCTTTCGCGGGCTTCGGCCAGGACCGCACGAACTCCCACCAACCGCTGTTCAAAAGGCATGGGTGGAATGACGTCTTCGACCAGCGCCACTGCAGTGCCGCGCAGAATGCCGGTCAGCCGCCCTTCGGCCGTGCGTTCGATCTTGCCACCGGTGGGCTCGGCCGTTGTTTCATCGATTCCGGCAAGTTCCAGTGCCAGCGAGTTGGCCAGATACATGCTGAGGTTGAAGCGGCTGACCAGCACCGGATGCTGCGGGGTAACGGCGTCGATGAGGGCCCGGTCGGGAGTGAACGGACCATCGCTCGGCCGCTCGCTTGCGCTCTGGCCACTGGAACTTGCCTGCCACTGCTCATAGGCGCCCCAGGAACCGCGGATGATCCAACTGCCTGCGGGCAGCCGCTCGGTTGCACCTTTTATCCGTTCGGTGAAGGCACCCGCCTCGTGGACGTCCAACAAATTGACACCGGTGATGAGCATACCGGTGGAATCCATGTGCACATGGGCATCGTTGAACCCGGGGCTGACGAATGCGCCGGCGAGGTCGATCACCCGGGTGGCGGGTCCCCGGTGCTCGAGAACCATGGCGTTGCGGCCGACTGTGACGATTCGTGAGTCAGTGACCGCTACCGCTTCAGCCCACGGGATACGTGCGTTTGCCGTATAGACACGGGCGTTGTGCAGAATCAGATCGGCAGCTTCGCTGGCAGCATTGAGACTGACCGGCAGGCAGAGTGCAATGCCAGCAAGCGCGTAACAGATGGCGGAACGTCGACCCATGACGCGTTCCCGGAGGTCGGAAAATGTCTACCCTGGGCCTTCCGAAAAT
>JAPUFN010000043.1 GCA_027293665.1 Gammaproteobacteria bacterium
TTGCGAGCGCCAGAGCGACGCCCGTCCAATCAAGTTCGGGTATACGATCAATCTCACCCTGCGTCAGCAGCACCACCACGCCAACGTAACTCAGAGCGATTCCGACCGCCGTTCTACCGGTCAGGCGTTGCTTGAGCACAGGTACCGCCAGGATCGCCAGCATGATTGCCCACGTGTAGTTCAATGGCTGCGCAATCTGTGCAGGCAGCCGGTCATAGGCTGCGAAGAGCAGTAGATAGTAGAGTGCGGGATTGAGCAGTCCGAACAGCGCACCTTCGCGCAGGTTCAGCCCCGTTCCGGGCCAGCCCTTACGAATTGCGGCAATCACGAATACGATCGTTGAGATGCAACTGCCTGCGAACAGCAACTGTATTGGGGTCATTAATTCGAGCCCCAACTTGAAACCTGTCGCTACGCTCGACCACAGCAGGACCGCGACCAGCGCGAAGATCAGCGCTTTGCGTTCATCTTTGCGCGCATCTTTGCGTTGAGAGTCGATGCCCGTCGTCCTTGATCGCAAATAAATAATTGAGCCACACTAGCGGATTTGGCACCCTTAGCCCATGCAATGCGACGACGACCTGAAAAATACCATCCGCGACCATCTCGCGGCGTTTACGCCAAATATCGCCGAGGTCGATGATGCCCTCCACGCAGCGGTCGCCATTACCGTCACCGACACTGGCCATGGTGCGGCCTTGCCGGGATTGCCAGTTCATGAAGAATGGAATACGGCGGCGGCTCTGCTGCTCACGCGCCGCTCCGCGCAGTTGCGCAATCACCCTGGGCAATGGGCGTTTCCCGGCGGCCGTTTGGATCCTGGTGAAACGCCGGTGGAGACTGCCTTGCGCGAAATGCGTGAAGAAGTCGCGCTCGATATTTCCGCCGACAAAGTGCTCGGGCGACTGGATGATTTTGTGACAAGGTCCGGGTTCGTGATGACACCCATCGTGATCTGGGCCGGGCAGGGGGCGCAGACGACCCCGAATCCAGGCGAAGTCGAATCCGTTCACCGGATCCCCGTGAGTGAATTTCTACGCGAAGATGCGCCATTGCTCGATTCGATGGAAGGTAGCGAGCATCCGGTTTTACGCATGCCCGTCGGGGATGACTACATCGCTGCACCAACTGCAGCACTTATCTACCAGTTTCGTGAAGTCTGCCTGCTCGGGCGGGATACCCGGGTGGCGCATTTCGAGCAGCCTCAGTTCGCCTGGCGTTGACCGCGACTGTTGCACGCTCTATAACCTTCAGTCCGACTATTCCAGTTAACGGACCCCGAACAACAGACTCCAGTAAACAAGAAGAGGAAGGACCATGGCTATCCAAGAAGGCGACAAGCTCCCAGCGGCGACAATGTTCATGATGCAGGACGGTAAGCCGGGTCCCGTCACGACGAGCGAGCTCTTTGACGGTAAAAAGACCGTTGTATTCGCGCTACCGGGTGCCTACACACCCACCTGTTCGCAAGCACACCTTCCCGGTTACGTGGTCAACGCCGACGCGATCAAAGCGAAAGGCGTGGACTCCATCGTGTGTATTTCGGTCAACGACGCCTTCGTCATGGACAGCTGGGGTGCGGACAAAAACGCTGAAGAAATTCTGATGGTGGGTGACGGCAACGGCGAGTTCACTGCGGCTATCGGACTGGAAATGGATGGCAGCGGATTTGGCATGGGCACGCGCTCGCAGCGCTACGCAATGATTGTCGACGACGGAACCGTTACCAAACTTGCGGTGGAAGATCCTGGTCAGTTCGAGGTCAGCAAGGCCGAATCCATGCTGGAGGCTCTCTAGCAGCTTGTTGCTATAGGCAGTTTACTAAGCGAACGGCTGCTTTCAAACAGGCTGCTTGTCCTTCGTGAGCGGACGAATTAGACATTCCTGAGCGGCAGTGGCCACCAGTTCGCCACTCTGATTGAAAAACTGGCCGCGGACGAATCCCCGGGCGCCACCTGCGTTGGGTGACTCCTTGGCGAACAGCAGCCACTCATCGGCGCGAAAGCGGCGATGGAACCATAGGGAATGATCCAGGCTCGTGCCGAAAACGTTTTCCCCCATGGAGTTGCGGCCGTGGGGCAACATGGACGTTCCCATGAAATCCAAATCAGACATGTAAGCAAGCATTGCCAGATGCACCTCCGGATCGTCGGGCAACGGATCGCGGGTTTTCAACCAGGTGTGTTTATACGGTGGATGTACTTTGTCATCCGTCATGAGGATCCGCTCAACCTGTCGAACGTCGATTGCTGCGAAGCGAAAAGCGTAGCGCTGCACTTCGGGCCGGCTTCTGGCGACTTCGAGGTAGACCTCACGTTCCCCTCGCAAAGCTTCAGGGGGAGGTACGTCGGGCATCGGCAAAGCGTGATGCAGACCGTCTTCGGGTTTCTGCCAGGAAGATGACATGTTGAATATCGCCTTACCGTGCTGGATCGCGACGACCCGACGAGTACTGAAGCTGCGACCGTCGCGAATGCGTTCCACGTCATAGAGGATTGGCACGTTCCAGTCGCCGAGTCGCAAAAAATAGCCGTGCAGTGAATGCAGGAAATGATTGTTGTCAATCGTCCGGTAAGCAGCGGCGATGGCCTGGGCGAGCACCTGTCCGCCGAATACGTGTTCGGTTTTGTGATTCTGACCCCGATAGAGATTCCTCTCGATCGGTTCAACATCGAGGATGTCGACGATTTCCTGCAGAACTGGGTTCATGCACGGTAGCGGCATCAGGGCGATGGTGGCATTCTAATCTGGAGTGCGCAGAAGATGCGATGAATGCGCTGCATATAAAGGAGGAGTGATGCAAGCCGTAAGGGTCTACACAGGTGACGATGACGCGTCACACTTCGAGGATTTCGAGATCGAGTTGGAAACTCAGGGTGCCTGGGGCCAGATCTCGTCGTTGTGGTGCGGTAAGGGAGTCATATTCCGCGAGGTAGATGGCAGCTACAATCTCGATTTCCACAACGCGCCACGCCGGCAGTTTGTCATCAACCTCAGTGGTTCTGTGGAACTCGAAGTGGGCGATGGCAGCAAACGACTGCTGGGTCCCGGTGGCATACTGCTGGCCGAAGACACCACCGGTCAGGGTCATATCAGCAGAGCGGTTGATGGTGAGCCGCGCAGTTGTCTTTTTATCCCGCTGGATGATTAGACGATAGAGTAATGTTCGCAAAAACAATCTCTTAGCATCCCCCTCAGGAAGCATAAGAAAACTAATTCGCCCCCTCAGGACCCAGCCGATCTCCCCTGTCAGTCTCGCTGGCAACCGATGAGGGAGATGTGGCGTGAACAACTACCGAACGATCCTGCTGATTATCATAGTGGCGTTGACAGGTTGTGCCGGGCTGCAGACCGGCCCGACTGGACCCGCTGCGGTTGCCAACTCTGTACGTAACGAGATGGGCCGGATGGCCGTTCGTGCGCCGAGTCAACCATCAGTCACGCTAACGGCGGATCTCGTCAACAAGGGTGAGGCTGCTGGTAAAACAGCCGCTGCGGCGGGGCTTGGCTGGTTAGCTGGCAGTCTCGATGCTGCGGCACAAACCGAAGAACCGTTCAGCGCAGCGTTCATCCTGGCACTCGGGTTGGTTACTGCGCCGATCGTTGCCGCCGGCGGTGCTGTGTATGGTGCGACCGTTGCCGATACAGATGAGGCCATCGCCGAGGGAAACCGGGTGCTCGAAGATTCTCTCGCATTTGCACCCGCCCGCTTTCAACACAATCTGCAGACCCTGATGGCCGACAAGGCGCCGCTGGCTCATCTCTTTGTTCCGGCTGACACCGAAAATGCAGCCCTTCGCGCGCGTGGCTTTGATTCCGTGATGGACCTGCAGATGCGATCGCTGCGCAGCCGCCCCAGCGAAAATCAATACGAGGTCAGCTTCAGCTCGGACAATCGCGTGGTGGTGACCGCCTTGATTGATGAGCGTCTGTTGGAGACCCGGCACTATGCTCGGCAGACGGCAGATGCCAGCGTTTCTTCCTGGGCTCGCAACAACGGCGAGGTTCTTCTGACGGATTTGGACAAACGTTTCGCCGAAATCTCCGAAGAGATCGTCAGTGAATTTTTCATTGCGCCCGCAATTCGGGTTCGGGGACTCGAACCGGTGTCCAGCGGTTGGGGCCGGGCTGGCAGGATCAGCGGTTTGAAGCCGCTGTTCGTCTGGTCCGCGCTGGACGGCGCCAGTGATACGCCCAGTGCTGATGTCGAGTATGAGATTTTACTGTTCACGAAGAAGAACAACCCCGCAGCTGGTGTTCGATCTCGGCAGATGCGGTATGTGTTCGCGGAAAATCTGCTGGCTTGCCAGAGTTACCGCTGGAAGATACGCGCCCACTACGACAGCTTTGGCGCACCTGCCGTCAGCGAGTGGACGCCAACCTATCGATTCAAAACACCGTGCGAAAAGCGCAGGCGGTAGTGTGCGGGCCAAGCTGTCTCAGTCGCCGTCGAGTTCGTTTACGGCTTATAGGAGTGCGACAGGTTCGCCATGAGCTTGTCTTCGCTGAACAATGGGTCCCGCAGTTCCTCGCGTGCATACAATGGCGCCTGGTCGGAGAAGTGAGGTGATGTTTCATCCAGTGTGGCCGAACCGAAATGGTGAATGCCCTGCACCGACAGCTTGCGTTGCGCATCCCAGCTCACGAGGTAGTACAGACCATCGCCAGCCACGTTGGTCAGATAGCCGTCTTTCTCCAACCCGTTGCCGTAGATCGCGCGCAGTATGTCAGGGCCGCCTCCCACCGGTAGATTGACTGTCCCGCGGATGTGCCGATTGACAAGTCCCCACTCTGGATCTACCTGGCCGAACTTTTCCTGCAGCAAGGCGACACAGGTTTCGAATTGCGGGCCCACGGCAGGCGCCGGGTCGCCTCGCTGTTCAGCACTCCATTCGCTGGACACCAGGCACACGCCAAGTGCGGCACCCCGATTGTCGATATCGGTGGTGAGATCCCAGTTGCGCAGGATTGTCTGGGCGGCGTGGAGTTGTGGATTGTCGGAGTAGTCGATTTCCAGAGCCTGCGTTACGTAGACGTAGGAGCGTGAAGCGCGTGAATAACTTTTATCGTGTTTGATTGCATAAAACTCCGCAGCAGAGATCGGCCCCAGCTGATCGAGTAGTTCCATCCCACGATACGCCCGATTGGTCATTCTGGCCTGGTAGCCGGCCGTCGCCGGGAAATTGGCGGGGTCGGGATTGTCGCCTTCGGCTGTGACCCGAAACGGTGATTGATTGGCACTCATCACCCAGCCAGAGGCAGGATTGACGACCTGCGGCAACTCGTCGAACGGCACGACGTCCCGCCAGATCAGACTGGAATCATCGCCAGGCAGGTACTGGCTCCAGTCATAGCCGGGCGCACGCTGTGGGGTGAGTGAGTTATGAACAAACATGATGTTGCCGCTCGCATCGGCCGCGACGAAATTGAAGCTTGCGAAGCTCTGCATGCGCATTGCCTCACGCCACTCGTCGAGATCCTTTGCCTGGTTCATCCTGTACCATTGTTCTACCTGGCGCAGTTCACCCATTCCGGCAGAGCGGAATGCATAGGTCCCATGATCGGTGCGCAGCACCGGTCCGTGTTCTGAATAGAGCGTGTCTTCGT